>JALOOP010000482.1 GCA_025454315.1 Oculatellaceae cyanobacterium Prado106 | reverse complement strand
TCTTGACGGAGGGCTTGACCGAGGAGAATTTTTTGAGCTTGGGCGATCGCAGCATACAAATCACTCAAGGTTTTGGACTGGGCGACCCGAGAGGCTTGGGCGAGTTGATGGCTGTTGTCCTGGCGTTCGATCTGGCGTCGCCATTGGGCAACTAAAGTTTGTGCTTGCACCCGGCGCGGTTGTCCGGGGGCGACCTGCTGCGCTTGGGTAACCGCCCATTCTAGCTGGGGGCGATGGCCGAGATTGGCAACCCAGTCGGCGATTTGGAGATGGGTGAGATTCTGGAGTTGGGCCTCCCAGTTCTGTTGGTTGGCTTTGGCTTGGGGATAGAAAGCGCTGGCGGGAGAAACCTGGCGCACGGCTGCTAAGGCTTCCATGAGGAGCCAAATTTGCTGGGGATGAGGCTTGAGGCTGCGTTGGCTGTCCTTAACCAGTTGCTGAGCCTGACTGAAGCGAATCAGGTCTTGTACCCCAGCGGAGAGTTGGGGATCGGTGGGGAGTTTGGCGGCGATCGCCAGTGCCCCGGCCTGATCCCCTTTTTGCCATTGGACAAAGGCTTGTTGCACCAGAGTTTGGCACCATTTTTGTAGATAGGAGCGGGCGCTAGTGGCGGTGTAGGTGGTGACGGGGATGGATTGGAGGGTGGCGATCGCCTCTCCAAGTTGCTGGGTGCCGTTGCCTTGGGTCGTGAGGATGGCGCGTTTGAGCGATCGCTGTGCCTCCTGTTCTTGCAAGATTTGCTGAGACAGGACATCGACCTGTTCGACACGCCAATGACTAGCTTCCAGGTTCTTGAGGGCGGAAACTTGCTGCCACGCCTGAGTCCACTGCTGTTGTTTGAGATGGGTTTGGGCGGTTTTGACAAAGGTTTCGCCCTGATGCCACTGGGTTTGCCAATGGGCGATCGTGGTTTGTGCGGTTTGGTAGACCGGGCTTGTCAGGGGAATTTGGGCAGCGGTGGCTACGGCTCCTGGGAAGTCATTGCGTTCGATTTGGGTCTGGGCGTATTCCAAGACCTGATTCGACCATTCCCGCATCAGTCGGCGTACTTCGCCGCGTAGAGGATGCTGGGGCTCCCAGGTTTGTAGAAGATGGATGCCTGCGATTAAATCGGCAAGTTTGCCGGAATGCGCGAGTTCTTGGGCGCAGTAAAGCCGCTGTACATCTGAGGACTGGGGCGTAACAGTTTGGCACTGGGGGATAGCGGGGAGATGGGTCAACCAGAGGAGCGCTGAGGTGCCGACACCGCTGAAAATGCCAACGGTGGTCACCAGTCCTAACACCGCCCATTCCCAAGGGGCACGGCGACGCTGTGTGATTTGCCGGACTAAGGATTTGCTGGCTCGTTTAAATTTGCGAGTGAGGGGAACGCGAGGTTTGGCAGGGCGCGGTTTGCGAATCTTAACTGTTGTCTCAGGTAAAGGAGTCTCGAAAAGAATCGCCAGTTCATCCGCCGGGAGTTCATCTCGGATTGGGGCGATCGGGGAAGCGGAGTGAGGTTCGCTTGCTTGAGATGCATTAGGAAGAGGTGCCGATTGTGGATGAACGGGATGAAAAGTGGGTTTTGGTGGAATTTTGAGAGGTTGGATGGGATGGGAGGATGCCGGGGAGCGCGGGTGCGAACCGGGAGCGTCGCCGATATCGCGTCTGCTGGAAGTGGAGGGAGTTGAACGACGCGGTGGGTTGGCCTGCTGCATGGCGACGAGTCCTAAAAAGAATCCTGAGCGGAGATGGAAACGGAAATGGAACGGTTAATGGAGGGGTTAATGGAAAAGAGACGGGTTTGGAAAAAGGGGGAACGCAGATGAACACAGATAAACGCAGATGAATACAGATAGGAAAGAATGGAAATGAGAAAGGTGGGTGGGAAAGGGAGGTTAATGGGGGAGGATAGGTGACTTTTTTGGGGGGAAATGGGATGGGGGGGTGCTGGTGAGTTGGAGGATTGGCGTGTGTGTGAGTAGCGCAATTTTCGCTGCTGGGGCAGCGCTAAAAAATGATGGAAAGGATAAAAGTCTGAGTTTTATGTTGCGGGGGTTGGATAGAAGCTTATCCAGAAATCAAAAAAGTGGAACCGGGATTTTACGGACTCCACTGCGCGGTGGGTGGGGATGGGGGCGATCGCCTGCATCAACAGAGCGCATTTGACTCAATGTTGAGTTGAACAAACAATTGTTAAAATCCAGCAGCAAAACATTAATGATTCACGGGATACAAATTTAACGAGATACAAAGCTGCAACTGATTAGAGATAAATCTGTGGATGGGTAGATGGGTGGATGTATAGATGGGTATAAGAGTAGATAGGTGGAGCATCAATGGTTAGAACATTGATCGGATAGAACTCGGATAGAACATTGATAAGTCACTGGAAAACAAAGCTCCATTCACAGAACCAATCCATGCCCCACCCCCTTTCGCCTTTCGCCTTTCCCCCTTCCCCTTTCCCCCTTCCCCCTTCCCCCTTCCGCCTCTGCTAAAATTCAAATATTATTGGTGAAATGACGCTGTGAAAAAGCTTCCCTGGCTTTCGTTGTCCATGTTGTTTGCGGCCTATGCCACCTTCAGTTGGTTTTTGACCCACTGGTTTTTGAACGCGGGGGCGGCATGGATTGCGGTGTGGGCGTCTTGGGCGTTTGTGCTGATGTTGACCCTGTTGCAGGCGCTGCTGCTGACCACCTGGTTTGATGGGATGAAGCTATTTTTTCGGCGATGGCTGAAGTCGGATGTGGGATATTTTTCGCTGATTATTGTGGGTGCTTTGAGCGTGACGGTGGCGTTGGTTTGGTTTAGGATTTTTGGCTACTTTTTGGTGGTGGTGGCTTCTGAAGTGTTGGCAAGGCTGGATTTGCAGAACTATAGCTACACCCGTTGGCAGGCGCTGCTGGTGCTGACCTTGGTTTCGCTGCTGGGTTTGGCGGTGGGTTGGTCGGCGAGCTTCAATCCGCTGTTTCAGCTTGCTTCTTGAGTTTACTGTCGTCTGAGTTCACGATCGCCTAAGTTCACGATCGCCTAAGTTCACTCTCTTCTGAGTTCACTCTCTCCTGATGTCACTACGATGGATGCATCCTAGTGGAATCGCCCCGATCGCTCCATGAATTCTCCCCAAAGGCTCGGCTCCCCCAAAGTTGGGGGTCGGGGGGCGCGAAACCTAGGAGTCAAATCAGAGTTTTTCTGGACAAGATCGCCCCAAGTTGAGGGTTTTAATGCGCGATCAGGACATTATTCCAGGAACATTAGGTCTTTAGTCCCTCTCACTTCTACACTGAGGGTTAGAAATGGCATACCGACCCTTTTCTCAGGTCAATCTTTGATCGAATTCCAAATAAATTAAGTTACGTTAAGTTTTCTAGACGCTTTGCCGAAGATGAGGCTAGACTGCTGTCCTCCCATGATATTGGCCATGATGTCGGAGAAATAGGAGATGGGAAAACAGGATTGTTTTCATGACATCTTCTCATGTCTCCCCCGATTGGCTGGTGTCGGGTTCATTGCATCTGTTTAAGAGTCCGATTAAGAGTCCGATTAAGAGTCCGATTGAGAGTCCGATTGCGATTTCGGTTGAGATTCCGATTGAGAGTTTAGAGAGTGTTCTTCACCAGCGTGCAATTTATGGAAGCTGCAACTTGTAGAAGCTGCAACTTGTAAAAGCTGCAACGGATGAGAATAGGGTGGGATAAGGGATGCGATCGCAGTTTGAAGTGGAACCTGGATGCGGGTTGAATCTTGCAGGACGTTGGATTCAATCTTCTCAAGGGAGGATTCCAAAAATGATTGACGAATTTGGGATTGCATTACAAACTGATATCCATTACTCTGTAGCTGGATTATCGCAGGGTTTCAAATTTCAGTATTTTTTCTGAATCCAATCGCTTATTTTCCCTGTATCTTCAGCACGAACCTCTAGATTTCGGTGTGAGAAGTGATTTGAAACTGTTGCAAATTAGACCGTTCTTGTATTTCGCTCTTATCGATTGAGCAGATAGGAACTCAAGCCTTGGCGCAATTGCAACTGATTCAAAACAACAAATTCCAGCAAAGAGCTTCAAAGCGTGTTTGATAGAGCGTTTGAATGGTCGCTGTAGAGGTCTAGGTTAGGCAAACCACTCCATATTACTTTTAATCTGATTAAAGGAATCTGGGAGTGAATTTGCTTTAGATAACTTCATCTAGCATTCTCTCTCGATCGCTCAAAACAGGCAGGTTGAGCCCATGTTTGCGCTGCTGAATCCTTCTGAATCATGTTGATCCAGAGCCTAAATTCATGAATCATGTTGATCCAGAGCCTAAATTCAAAAGAGCAATCATCTCTCCTCAATCCTTCCAAGCCTTACCGCAAATGCTTTGGGCTTCGTCACGATCGAGCCGTCCCGATTCCACAATCTTAACGGTATGAATTGCGCGATCGCCTGCACCCCAGCCCCCAGCTTCAAATGATTGGAGTCATGGGTTTAAGTCGAGAGCTTGAGCAGAACTGATTCTTGAGAGCTTAATTCTTTGGAATTGGATTTTTTGAACCTTGATTCTTGAGAACTGGATTCTTGGAAACTTTAGAAAAAGTTTTTCTGAAAAGTTTCAAGAAAACAGTTTCAAAAAGCGATTCAGAAAATAATCATGCTCAAATCGCGTGCAGTAGATCTTACAAAAACATTAAATTCTCTTTTGATGTCATCCTTTCCTGTCATCTATCGATTTTATCGATAAATCTCGAACGATGAACATTGAAATGAACATCGAAAGCTGAACATCAAATCCAGGGCAAAGGCGATTTCCTGGGTTCAACCTCGCTCCCAGCAACACGCCCAGCGCCCCATTTAGAGATTCCCACTCCAGCAGTGGCTAATGAAATTCCTGATGTTAGGCTCCCAAAATCCTAACTCAGTCCCTATGATGACCCCTATTCAACTACCCTCAGGACAGGTGATGAGCAGATCCCTAATTGACTCGGCAAGTTCTTCAGATTTATTAGCGATTCCCGAAGATGATTTTCTCAATCCAACTGAGATTGATTTGCGGTTGGTGAATGATTTTGACGATCGCTCCGGTAAGGAAAACGAACTCGGCATCACGGTCGAATTTGGATCGGATGAAGACATTGAAGACTTACTGGCTAATCGGGCATCCGGCTATCGAAAAACGGTGTCTGATGATGCAGTCGGTGCCTTTTTCAAGGAAATGGCGCGTTATCCACTGCTCAAGCCCAGCGAAGAGGTAGAATTGGCGCGTCGGGTCAAATTCCTGGGCGAAATTGAAGAACTGCGCGATCGCCTCCTGGAAGAACTCGGTCGCCCCGCTCTCAAAGCCGATATCTCCAAAGCACTCGGACTCACTGAGCGTCAATTAGAGCATCGTCTCTATTTAAGTCGGGTGGCAAAGCGGAAAATGATTCGCTCTAATCTGCGGCTGGTGGTGTCGATCGCCAAGCGCTACCTCAATCGGGGCGTGCCTTTCCTGGATTTGATCCAAGAAGGTGCGTTGGGACTGAATCGAGCCACCGAAAAGTTTGATCCCGATAAGGGCTACAAATTTTCCACCTATGCCTATTGGTGGATTCGCCAAGGGATTACCCGGACGATCGCCAATGATGCCCGCACGATTCGTCTGCCGATTCACATTGTTGAAAAACTCAATAAGCTCAAAAAAGCCCACCGCGAACTTCGCAAAGAACTCAACCGCAACCCCAGTGAAGCCGAACTAGCCGCCTCGCTGGACATGACACCCGAGCAACTGCGAAACCTGCAACAGGTGAGACGGCGATCGCTCTCTCTCAACCACCGCGTGGGCAAAGGCGAAGACACAGAACTGATGGAACTGCTGGAAGATAACAGCACCCAATCGCCTGAAGCACAGATGAATGAATCCATGATGCGTCAGGAAATTTACAATGTGCTGGGCGAAGTGTTAACCGAACGGGAACGCGACATCATCGCCCTCCGCTATGGTCTAACCACGGGTGAAACCCACACCCTGGAAGAAGTCGGCGGTATGTTCAATCTCTCCCGTGAACGGGTCAGACAAATCCAAACCAAAGCCATGCGGAAGCTTCGTCGTCCTCAAGTGGCCTCTCGGTTGAAGAGTTGGCTCCGTTAATCAATTAGGCGATTAACGTTGGAAAGAAAGTGGGGTATGTGGCGCAAAGTGCCACATACCCCACTTTCCTTTTGTTGTCGTATCTTTTATCGCTGGGTTTATGAGATACGTTCAAAAGATATGGCGATCGCACCTTTAACCCTCTCTCGAATCGGATCAGCTATTGTATACACACCAGCCTCGATCGGCTCCGCATCAAGGGTTTGCGCCCCCTAAATCCCCCAACCTTGGGGGACTTTGAATTCCAGGACTTTTATAGGATTGCTCCATGAAGTCTCCTATAAAAGTCTGTTGAAGGCTTATGGAAGGCTCGGCTCCCCCAAAGTTGGGGGCTGGGGGGCGCGACATTTAAGGGAGGAAGCGCAACCGAAACTTGTGTATAGGGTCGCTCGGTTCAGTGAAGCCATTGCAACCCGATGTAGAACCCCAAGCCAATGATTCTACATCTACGGTTTATTGTGCATGGTGATCGGCAATCGGAATTTTGTCATGCCATGGAATTTATCTCATGGAGAATGATTAGCGCATCTCGCGTAAACTGAAGAACGAAGTTGTGAACGAATTTAGAATCTATGCCAGATAGCGTCTCTTCCCCCATCATTCGGGCGGCTCAACCTCAAGATGTGCCTACTATTTTTCGACTGGTGCAAGCCCTTGCCGAATACGAAAAGCTGTCCCACCAGGTTGTTGGCACGGAAGCCCTTTTGCAGGAGCATCTGTTTGGCGATCGACCCTGCATTGAAGCGATTTTGGCCGAAGAGTCAGGACAGGCGATCGGGTTTGCGCTCTTTTTCATCAACTACTCTACTTTTCTCACCCGCCCTGGAATTTATCTAGAAGATCTCTTTGTCCTGCCAGAATATCGTGGACGGGGCATTGGCAAAGCGCTTCTCGCTAATTTGGCGAAGCTAGCTCGCGATCGCAACTATGGCCGCCTGGAGTGGAGCGTGTTGGATTGGAATGAGACGGCGATCGCTTTCTACGAAAAAATGGGCGCAACGGTTCTACCAGACTGGCGCATCTGTCGGGTGACAGGGGAAGGGATTGGAGTGTTGGCGGAGAAGGCGGGATGAGGGGAAGGGCGAAGGGCGAAAGGCGAAAGGGGGGAGTCTTAGACTTTTTCCAGGAAATTGGTCAGGAAGTTGATCCGGAAATTGATCCGGAAATTGATCAACGAGTAATCCCAGTATCATCAAAGCATTCACTCCCTGTAATCCCTTTCCCCTTTCCCCTTTCCCTTTCCCCCTTCCCCCCCACTCCCCACTCCCTTCCTTCCAAATTTCACGAATCACAAACAATCCTTGCGATCGCCCATCTACTCCGCTACAAAATAAACGGGATACAAGCTCAGGAATTCAGTGCTACGGAGGCGTTGATTATGATGATTTGGGTGAACGAACAAATTGATTCATCAGGGATAATCCGCGCCTGTATTGCTTGCCGCGACCAGGTTCAGGCGCAGGAATGCCACGATTCCTTTGAAAACAACCTGACCCCGCAGCAAAAGGCCGAAGGGTGGGTGGCGCGGATGCGGACGGTGGACTCTTGGGAGGAGGTTCCGGTGAATGCCTTGAAGCTGGACTAAATTCACCCATCCACCCATCCACCCATCCACTTAACTACACCCATCTACCTCCCTCCCCATGAAACACTCCTCCAAACTCCGACTCGTCATCATCGGGGTGTTGATTCTGGGTATTGCGTTTCGGTTTCTGAATCTCGATCGCAAGATTTTTTGGCATGATGAGGTTTATACGTCCATGCGGGCTGCGGGGTATACCCGTGGAGATGTGGATCAGCTTTTTCAAAATCAAATGGTTGCGGCTCCGGTGTTGCAGCAGTTTCAGCAGATCAAACCGGGAAGTACGATCGCCGATACGATTCGGTCATTGAAGACGGAAGATCCGCAGCATCCGCCGTTATATTTTGTCATGGCGCGGCTGTGGATGGCTGTGTTTGGCAGTGCGATCGCTGTTACTCGTGTGTTTCCGGTGCTGATCAGTCTGCTGAGTTTGCCGTTGATGTATAAGCTGGCGATCGAACTTTTTGCGTCACGGTGGGTCGCAGGTTGGGCGATGGCG
>JALOOP010000481.1 GCA_025454315.1 Oculatellaceae cyanobacterium Prado106 | reverse complement strand
TTTTTCATCGTAGGATTTCCTGGTTGTTTACACTTGACTCAGAAAATCCTACTTTTTTTTGCGCCAGAAATCACCCCACAATTTTGCATTGCTCCCCCTGATGAAAAAGCTCATCGGCAATCAACTAACCCAAACCCAGGCATCTAGCCCAGACACGCCACTCTGGGCCGTCATTGCCCATGTCAAATCCGGTGAACAAAAACGGGACATCGTCGAATTTCTGTTGGTCAAAGGGGCTGAAGTCTCTCCCATTTTGCTCCGAGTTGCCCTGGAAAAGCAGGATATCACAACGGCTCAACTGCTGCTCGATCGCGGTGTCTCTGTCAACGATCGCGGCTACGAAAAATCAACGCTGCTGATGGATGTGATTCGCTGGAATACAGCTCCTGCTGCCACACGCCGAGAACTCGTGAAACTCCTGCTTACCCATGGCGCAGAGGTCAATGCCCAGGATGTCCAGGGGCGGACAGCGCTGAGTTTAGCGACCCAGCAGGGTGACTCTGAAATGCAAGAACTTCTAAAGCAACATGGCGCAAAGGACTGATCAGAAGCTTGTTTAAGGATTATTCATTGGCCTGTGACAACCGTTCCACAAATGCCGCATGATCTGATGTTGCTAACCCTGTTTGCAGGACTGCTAAAACATTTCCCATATTGCCAGTAAGTGGATGTCGCCATTAATGGGCGCAGTGGGTTAGACTATGCGCTGTCTGCGGAGTACGACGTGATGGTGTTAGATATTATGTTGCCGCAGATGGACGGGTTGCAGCTTTTGCGCCAGCTTCGAGCTAAGCAAATCCGGATTCCTGTGCTGCTGTTGACCGCTCGCGATAGCGTTGACGATCGCGTTCAGGGACTCGATGCAGGTGCCGACGACTATCTCTCCAAACCCTTTACCTTCAACGAGTTGCTAGCAAGACTACGGGCACTGCTGCGTCGTCCCCCTCTGCAAACCGACCCAATTCTCACCATTGCCGATCTGGAGATGGATATCGCCCGTCGGTCGGTGCGTCGAGCAGGCAAGACGATCGACCTGAGTCCGCGTGAATTCACACTCCTAGAATATCTCCTGCGCCATCCCCGCCAGGTGCTAACCCGCGACCAGATTACAGAACATATCTGGAACTTTGACTTCTACGGCGATTCCAACGTGGTCGATGTTTATATTGGCTATCTCCGTCGAAAAATCGATCGCGGGTTTCACCCGCCGCTCTTGCATACGGTGCGGGGCATTGGCTATCGTCTGGCAGAAGAATAGACTTTATCGGAAATACTATTTCCAACTCCTAACTCACGGTTCGCTCATTTTTTCTAGCGTTCGGTAGATTGGTAAAACACTACAGACAGCGTTCTAGAATTTCTTGGCATAGTGATTTCTTTAAACGCTGAGAAGATTCATAGAACTTACGGTGAGTTAATAAATTCATTGAGGGCTACAACTCCTATTCTACCGTTAGCAATCTCATGACCTTTTCCGAAAATGAGCGAACCGTGAGTCCTAAAACCTTACTTCCGATAAAGTTCATTGAAGAATCAGGAGACGGCATGAAGTTTTTTAGGCGTGGCTTGCGACTCCCGGTGCGAATACAACTCACGGCCTGGTATGTCCTGTTGCTAGCACTCACATTGAGCAGTGTCACAGGCTATTTGTATCTCCGGCTAGAGCGCAAGCTGATGGTCAAAGTGGACACCACGCTGCAAATTGCCTCTGCCCAATCCCTGGACTACCTGAAACCCGACCACTCCCTGACCTTTCAGCAGACTCCCAGCCAACGCCAAAGCGCCGAACGGTTTAGCCGATTAGGGTTGGCGGTTCGATTAATCACACTAGACGGTCGCATTGTCGATGGATTGGGTCGCTATCAGGATGTCCCCCGTTGGATTCCCGCTAACGAGGGTTACACCATTCTGGATGGCAAAGAATTTGATTGGCGAGTGATCAATCTGCCCATTCTTCGCTCCGGGCAGACGATCGGCTGGATGCAAGTGGCTCAATCCCTGGTGACACTGGAGGATATTGCGCGATCGCTCCCCATCGAAATCCTCTTAAATTTACCCTGGACACTATTGTTAACGGCGTTAGGAGGCTGGTTTCTAGCCAACCGAGCGCTACGCCCCATCCAACGCATCACCCACACCGCACAAAGCATTACCGCCAGTGATCTCAGCCAGCGCATTCACTATCAGGGAGCCGATGACGAAGTGGGACAACTGGCCAAAACCTTTGACCAGATGCTGTCACGGTTACAGGCCGCCTTCGATCGCGAACAGCGCTTCACCGCCGATGCCGCCCACGAACTGCGAACACCGCTAACCATCATCAAGGGCCAAATCGAAGTCACCCGCAGTCGTCCTCGTAGTAGCCTAGACTATGACCAAACCCTACAGAAATTAGAACAAGAGGTCGATCGTCTGATTCGGCTCACCAACGGCCTCTTGCTCCTCGCCAAAATTGACCAGGGAAGCTTAATCATGACGCTGGGAGAAGTAGACCTAAGCAACCTCCTGGAAGCCATTTTGGAATCCCTCCAGCACCTCGCCGACCAACGGCAGATTACCTTCCAAAACCATGTCCCGATCGCTCTCACCGCCCAAGGAGACTCGGCACAACTGATCAGCCTATTGATGAATCTCCTGGACAATGCCATAAAATACACCCCCGAAAACGGCACGATCAAAATCTGGCATCCCGCCCCACCCGCAGATTCCACCCACATCGTGCAAATCGCTATTAATAACACGGGCTGCATTGCCCCCGAACATCTTCCCCATCTATTTGAACGGTTTTATCGCGTCGAGTCTGCTCGCTCCCAGAACCTTGGAGGTGTGGGACTGGGGTTGGCGATCGCCCACGAACTCGCCCGCTTACAAGGCGGCAGCCTAACGGTTCAAAGCCGCCCCGAACAGGGAACAACCTTCACCATCTCGCTACAGAAACTCCATTCTCATCAATCTCTTAATTTCCATTGATACAGTGAAGATTAGGTTCACAGAGATATTACATCTGTAGCATGTGAACAGGCAGGATATTTCTGATCGCCGGATTCCACCAAGTTCTAATAAGGAGACGCTTGCACTGGTAAGGACTAAAGTCCTTACTACAAACAGGCTTTTAGCAAGGACTTTAGTCCTTACAAACCAGTATCTAGATGAATAAATCAGTGAACTAAAACCTGAAAAATCCGGTGATACTTGGGAGTAATTTCCTGGCTAATTCATCAACCTTCATTCATGGATTCTGCTGAGTAGTCCGCTTATTCTTGGACAGGCTCGGAACGCAAATATTGAACCACTTGGCTGAATCCTAAGCGTTAGCTTGCCCTATCTAAAATACGTAGTTCCTTTTATTCTCTCCTTGCACTCATGATGTTTAAAGTTGATTTCGCTGGGTCTTCTCCGATCGCATCCCCCCATCCCTACGCGGCTCAGATCTTCCGCGTTTTGAAATCCCTGAAAAGAACATTGATTTTTGAATGTCTAGGTTGGATTCCTCGCAAACCCGGTATTCTACTGCGACGTTTTGGCTATGCGTCTCTCTTTAAGTGGATGGGCAAAAGGGTTAATATTGCTCAAGGGGTTGAATTTGTAGGCATCGCTCAAATTGAGATCAAAGATGGAGTGACGGTGGGACGGCAGGTTCAGCTTGAGGTGGGGCATGAGGATAGCTGGATTCGATTGGGCGATCGCAGCTTTCTACATCCCCTGGTTCGCTTAAAAGACGGTGGTCGCAGCAACGTCATTGAATTGGCCGAGTTGGTGACGCTAGATCGGGGTGTTGACATATCGGCAGGACAGGACTGCAAAATTAGCATTGGTCGCGCTAGTTATATTGGCCCCTACACTTGCATCGCAGGCCCAGGACAGGTATTGATTGGCGAAGAATGCCTGATTGCGGCACAAGTTGGAATCTTTGCCAATAATCACGTTTTCACCGCCACCGATCGCCCCATTATGGTGCAGGGTACCACTCAAAAAGGCATTGTCATTGAGGATGACTGCTGGTTGGGCACTGGAGTTAAAGTGTTGGACGGGGTTCATATTGGGCGTGGCAGCATTATTGGTGCAGGGGCGGTGGTGACAAAAGATGTTCCTCCCTATTCGATCGCGGTTGGTGTGCCAGCCAAGGTGATAGGGCAACGTCAAGCCGGATATCGCTCTCGATGAATTGACAAAAATGGGATACTACAGCGCTGTAGTATCCCATTAAAAACATTGAGTTGAACTCTAGCGATTCATCAGAGGGAACCATCCAATCTAGGAATTTACAGAATAGGCCGGGGGTCTATCCCGTAGCATTGAGTCTTAGAAAAGACGTGAACCCTGTTTAACAAAAAGTTGAATGACCAACGAGTTAAACGAGTAACAAGTTAAACAGCAAAGGCATGCAGCGACATTATGCAGCAGCGGCTTCACTAGATTGTTCGGTTGCAGGTTCGCTCGCAGGTTCAGTCACGGCAGGTGCTTGGGCTTCCGTCAGGTTAACCTTCACCACCTGATTGCGGACTTCCACAACCTTAGGTAGGGTGAGATTCAGAATGCCATCTTTATATTCGGCTTGCACCCGATCATTTTGAATCGCAACCGGGAGAGGAACGACGCGACGGAACTTGCCATAGCGGAACTCTGAGCGGAAGAAGCCCTTCTCTTCAGACTTTTGCTCATGGCGGCGTTCTGCCGTAATGGCGACCGCTTCACGGGTGACTTTGATATCGAGATCTTTGGCTTCCATACCCGGTAGTTGGGCACGTAGAACCAGGTTGTCTCCGGTGTCTTGCAGTTCGACGGCAGGTGTCCAGGTGGTGACATCCGCAGAGTTGGCGATCGGATGAGTCAGGTCGCCCATAATTTGGTCGAATTGATTCCGCAAGGTTTCCATTTCGCGCCAGGGATTCCAGTATCGAACTAACATCGTTTATTGTCCTTTATTAGTAAAGTATCTGAGCAGTGAGCAGAACCACCAGCAGTAGTCTTGCTTGTGCGATCGCATCTCCCGCCACGTCACCTCAATAAGCACAAAAGTGATTCATAGAGTGTGTGAACAATCCGTAACAGATGCTTAAAAAGCTATGCCCAATACCATCTTGGAAAAGCGATATCTCGCTTGCCACGCCTCGTTCACACACTCGACGAATCTCATTGTCCTTTGAGGTATCGCTCAGCGGTTCGTTGCGATAGTTCTATAGTGCCGCGACTTTTCCCCAACGTCAGTGAGGAAAACTCGAATGGGGAGTCGAGGATTCCTCACTTGGGAATAGGGA
>JALOOP010000480.1 GCA_025454315.1 Oculatellaceae cyanobacterium Prado106 | reverse complement strand
CATCCACTCATCCACCCATCCACTTCGCCGGGATTACAGCTTTTCAATCCCCTTAGTATCTGGGTAAGCATTGGCTCTACCGTTACCGTTGCCATTTGTTTCGATCGCCTGCTCAAGCACTTCTGGGGAGAATTGCTTCAGGGGTTTGCGGCCAGAGAGATCATAGAGCAAGCCCATGAGGGCGGGAACGACCGTGGGGGTGAGCAGCGTGGAGAAAGCCAGACCGCCTGTCAGGACAATGCCCAAGCCCTGGTATAGCTCAGCGCCTTGACCGGGGACAACGGCGAGGGGCAGCATTCCCAGGACACTGGTGCCAGCGGCCATGAAGATGGCACGGAGGCGATCGCGTGTGGCCTGATATAGGGAAGCGTCGTATTCTACGCCTTCTTGCTGGAGTTGCAGGGCGCGATCGACCAGTAGAATCGCGTTATTGACCACGACCCCGGTAAGGATGATGAATCCTAACGCGGTAATCATGTCTAACGGGACATTCATGCCTGGAATGAAGTTGACGAGAACGAGACTGAGTAAGGCTCCGGTCATGCCCATGGGAACAGTGGCCATAATGACCCAGGGATATAAAAAGGAACGGTAGAGAGCCACCAGCAGCAGATAGGTGATCATTAACGAGAGAACGAAGGCTGAGGATAATTGCCTGACCGTTTCAGTGAGGCGATCGGCTGAACCCGCTAAGTCCGCCCGGTATCCGGCAGGAAGCTGTGCCCGAAGAGGAGCGAGGATTTCGCGTTCGGTGCGATCGACGAGGGCACCGAGGGGCGCATCCTGAGCCAGGGAGACGGTGACGGTGATGGAGCGATCGAGGTCAACGTGGTTGATGACATCGGGGCCTGTGGTTTCGCGAACTTCGGCGACATCGCTGAGTTGAACTTGCTGGTTGCGGCGGGTGTAGAGGGGCAACTGGCGGAGTTGTTCGGGGGTTTCCACAAAGATATTTTGCAGTTCTACCGAGACATCCAGCGCTTCACTGCCTTCAATAAATTCGGAGGCGAATCGTCCGCCTAGAGCCGCTTCTACCATAGCCCCCACATCGGATTCAGATAAGCCTGCTTCGGCCAAGCGCTCCCGGTTAGGGATGACTTGCAGTTCGCCAGCACCGCCGACAAAGTTGGAGCGAACATTGTTGACTCCCGGTAGTTCTCGCAGTTGTCCGCTGATCTGACGTTCAAATCCTTCGAGTTCACCCAGATCTGCACCCACGAGGTCAATTTCATATTGTTTGCCCGGATCGCGGAAAATGGAGTTGCGTCGAGGGAAGAGGACGCGGTAGCCGGGGAAGTTGGAGGATTGGGCGCGCATCCGGCCAATCATGTCTTCTAGGCCATTGGTCGTTGCGTACTCGGGTTTTAGCGTGGCCAGAATAGCCCGGAAGCCGCCCCGTGTTACGGCACTTATATTTTTGATCTCTGGCTGCTGTCGCAGGAATTGCCGGGGGCCTTCGGACAAGCGCACGGATTCGGGAACGCTGGTGCCGGGGAGGGGTTCGGCTAGCCAAACGACAAGATTGCGATTGCCATCCGGGAGATAATCTGCGGGGGGAAGCAGGAGAACGCTGGTGATCAGCAGCAGGACGGGGATGCCTAAGACGACCAAGCGGCGACCAGTACGGCCTCGTCCTAATGACCAGAGAACAGTTTTGGCCAACCCATTTTCGAGCTTGCCTTGAAAATGACGAAAGACCGCAGAAGCCTTGGCTACAGACCGCTCCAGCGCATTCTCCCCCCGATATTCCCCGCCTTCCATCATTTGAATGGCTTCCGATTCTTTAAGGAAGAGTCCCGCCAGCATGGGCACCAGAGTGATGGCGGCAAACAGTGAGAACAGGGATGCGGAGGAGAGCGCGATCGCCATATCCGCAAACAATTGCCCTGCTTCACCTTGCACCAGAATCAGCGGAATAAAAACGACTACGTTGGTTAAGGTTGAGCCCAGCATCGCTGCCCAAACTTCCTGGGTACCTTCGATCGCCGCTTTTAACGGAGCCTTGCCGCGCTGCAAATGGGTAAAGACATTTTCAATGACGACGATCGCATTGTCTACCACCATTCCTACAGCAAACGCAAGACCTGCCAAACTGATGATATTGAGCGATCGCCCCAACAGCGACATGACGATAAACACCATCACCAGAGTCGTGGGAATCGTCAGTGCAACCACCGCCACCGTCCGCATAGAACCCAGGAACAGCAGCAGCACACCCGTCGCCAAAATGGCTCCGCCAATTAAATTGCCTTCGACCAGTTTGACCGACTGCCCGACATATTCATTTTCATCGTAATTGTAGACAAAGGTGATGCCTTCGCCCTGACGATCGAACTGGGCTTCGAGTTCGGTAATGGCTTGTCGCACCCCTTGGGATACCAGGGGAACGTTCGCACCCACTCGCCGGATAACGCCAATTGCAACGGTGTCGCGATCATTAAAGACTAGCGAACTATTTAGCGTTCTTCGCCCAAAGGAGACGGTGGCGACATCGCGAAGATAAACCGTTCCCGCCGCATCTCGTCGTAGGACAAACTCAGAAATCTCTTCGAGACGCTGCGATCGACTCACCGTCCTGACCCGATACTCTCGGCGACCAATCACCAGGGGACCACCCCGAATATCGCGGTTGTTTTCCCGGAGGACGCGGGTGACATCGCCAATGGTGAGATTGCGATCGGCCAGTGCCTTGGGATCAACCCGCACTTCTACCTCGCGTTCACGACCACCGGGAATGAGGAATTGCCCTACCCCATCAATCCGCCGCAGTCGAGGTTCAATAATCTGATCGACCAAATCGCGGTAATGATCTGAATTGCTCTCAAAGCCAGGTTTGGGCTGCATCATGATCCACATCATGGGTGAACTGCTGCCGCTGACCAGTTCCACATCCGGTTCACCCGCCTCGGTTGGCAGACTAGACACCTGCTGCAAGCGATTAATCACATCTACCAGCCGCTCATCCATGACCGCACCCTGGTCAAATTCCAGGGTAATGGAGCTTGATCCCGCCCGAGAGGAGCTACTGATCTCCTGGACGCCGATCACTTCTTCCATCCGTTCTTCAATCGGACGGGTAATCAGATCCTCGACCTCCGCTGGCCCTGCACCGGGATAGGATGTGGTGATGGTAATTTCGGGGCGATCGCCCCCCGGCTGCAACTCCAACGGCAACCCCAACAGCGACATCACCCCAAACACCGCCAGCAGGCAGAACAATGCAAATGTGCCATGTCGCCAGCGAACGGCGGTTTCGATCCAATTCATGGTGTGGCTCCAGTTTTTAGTCTGTTATTTTAATTTTGGGTGGGGGAGTCGGGAGTCGGGAGTGGGGAGTAGGGGGAAACATGGAGCTTTTCTACCGAATTACGCTTTGAAGTTCATGGGAAGTATTCTCAAATCTGTTTTTGAATTTATCTCTAAGAATTCTTTGAGATTCATTGCTCATCCCCTACTCCCTACTCCCCACTCCCCACTCCCTGTCCTACTCGACAACCTTAACCGCCGCCCCATCCCTCAACCCATCCCCACCCTTAAGGACGATCGCCTGTCCGGCGCGGAGTTCGGGGCTGGTGATCGCCATTTCTTCGCCCATGTCGGCGACGACTTCCACGGGGATTTGTTTGGCTTTGTCGTTTTCGACGGTGAAGACGAGCCATTGTTCGTTTCTCATGGTGAGAGCGTCTCGGGAGACGACGAAGCCGGGGGTGTTGGAGGGGAGTTGGAGGGAGCCTGCGATCGCCATCCCAGAAACCAGCGTGGTAGGCGGATTGTCGAGCCGGACTCTGACTAACTGGCGGCGTGAGGTGGAGTCGGCGGCGGGGGCAACGCCCGTGACGGTGGCGCGTTCTTGCCACTGGGGCAGGGCACGGGCGGTGAGGGTGATGGGGAGGCCGGGGGAAATGCGTCCACTGAGGTCTTCGGGGAGTTCGAGGAAGACTTCGAGGCGATCGCCTGCGACCAGGGTGACGATTTCACCCGCATTTTGAACATAGTCCCCGACGCTGGCGGTACGGGACTGGACGATACCCTGGGTTGCGGCTCGAACGACCGTGCGATCGAGGGCAAGTTGGGCTTGATTGACGGCTGCGGTGGCGGCGGCTACGTTGGCTCGCTGGGCGGCGATTTCTTCGGGAATGGGGCCAGCTTGGGCTTCGGCTAGTTCCGCTTCGGCCTGGAGTCTTGTGCCTTGGGTATCGTCTACGGCGGTTCGGGCTTCGACGAGTTGCCGCTCTGAAAAAGCACCCTGTTTGACTAAATCTTGAATCCGGGTCAGGTTGTCCTGTGCTTCTCGCTCCCTTGCCTTGGCTGAGCGGACTTCGGCCTGCCGCTGGGCAATGATTTCTCGTCTGGTGCCTACTTCTAATCGGGCTAAATTGCTGCGCTCCTCTGCTAGTCGAGCTTCGGCTTCGGCTAAGGCAAGCTGCTGATCGGCATCGTCAAGGATGGCGATCGTCATTCCCGGTTCGACGCGATCGCCCGGTTGTACCCGCACGTCTTGCAGCACGCCAGCGGTCTGTGCCCTGACGGTAGCTTGCTCACTGGACTGCACCTGACCCACCAGTTCAACCGTTCGTAAGCCTCGGCCTGCGGAGAGTTGGACGAGTTCTACGGGACGTGGGGGCGGGCCTTGTTGGGCATTGGCGGGTGGGGCTTCCGTTTGGCTGCCGCTAATCGATCGCCAAAGAAAAATGCCGCCCGTGGTGATGAGGAGGGCAAGGAGTGCCCAAAGCCAGGTTTTCTTGGAGGGCGATCGCGGTTGGGTGACTGCTGGCATGGGTTCGGGTGGCATTGGCGGTTGAGGAGAAGGGGTGTCCATGGCAGGGCGGGGGGGAGAGTGCGGGAGGAGCGACCAAAGCGACAAATCTCTGAGGTTGCAATGAAGTCGCGGTGAGGTCACGGTGAAATCCCAGTGGGATCGCGATGAACGGAACTGGAATTAATGTAGTGACTGGATTGCTGGAATGACTCTTGGCAAGAGCAGGAAAATTGAGTCTAAGGATTTTTGGGCTGAACGGAGGAGGTGGGGGGCGATCGCAGGGCTGGAAGCTGCCTCTTGATCCACTCGTTTCGTGACCCCGCTTTCGGCTTCCTATTCTACTGTTCTGGGATTACTGTTCTGGGATTACTGTTCTGGGATTACTGTTCTGGGATTACTGTTCTGGGATTACTGTTCTGGGATTACTGTTCTGGGATTTTTGTGGTCGAAGCCTTCGGTGAATCCTCCGCAAAAGTTCCGTTTGCTTAGCTCTCTTTGTGAATTGCAACCCAACAGGAATCTCTGAACCGGCTCATGGGTGACTACAATGGTCACGCTCCAAAGTGTTTTGATGATTCGGATGGAGACCCAGATTTAGCTTCGGATAGAGAAGTAAACAGAAGATGAATGACAAATGAAAATATTTTTATATTTTCTTAACAATCCTATCTCTTTAATATTTCAGTGCTTTCTGAAATTTTGTCAACCCGATTTGGCATATTCAACCCAGACATGGTTTCAAAGGATTGATTAAAGTCTATGGTGAGAAGACAGATCGTTAGAACCAGACCCTTAGTGCTTCGATGCCTGGTTACCCTTCTATGGGTCGGGCTAGTCCTATTGGGATTTGGCGCTGTGCCGATGGGATGTGCGGTTCGTCCACCCCAAGTTGCGATCGCAAGTGCTGAACAGGAAGGTGCGATCGCCCCTCTCGCTAAGCCTGAGCTGGCGTTACAGATTCTGACCAAAATTGGCACTGTGGCTCAATACGATCGCTATCTCAGCAACAGTGTGGATATTGCGCTTCCCCTTGGTTCGCCCCATGCTGCCAGGATTGCGGGGTGGTTACAGCAAAGCATGGCACAACGCGCAGGCTGGAAGCAGGTCGAGCAGATTTATGTCGATCGCCTCATCACCGACTTCACGGAAACTGAACTCCAGGAATTCCTGGAGTTGGCTCAACATCCCTTGTTGCAAAAACTCCTTCGATCTGAAATGCAAGCCTATGCAGATTCGGCTTCCAAAAGGCGACAGCATTTGCAACAGTTTTGGGAGGATTACAATTCAGGGGCGATCGTTCCACCGCCTGAGATTCTGCAAGTCCCTTAAGCGGACAGTACGGAGTCTACACTCAGCCTATGCCCAGTAATTTTTTCTGATTACGGGTATCTTATATTGCTGTCCACACATCCTTTGAGTAAGTAGGGAAGCGTAATCTTTTGTAGGATGCGTTAGTGATAGCGTAACGCATTAGAGGCTTGAGGAAGATGCGTTACGCTCCGTTAACGTATCCTACATTTGATGAGGCTACATTGGATGAGGCTCATCTACTTATGTATCTTCTCAGTACATATCCTCTAAGAATGTTGCTCTGTTTCTGGCTCGGGTGCAATCTGGGGATACTCGCGGCTCGTCAGTGCATTCACGGCACCTGCCACGTCTAATCCGGTGGTTTGTTTGAGTTGTTCAAAGAGGGTTGCCGCTTTTGCCACTGAGTTTCCTTGGCTGTTCATTAGGGTGACTTTTTGGACTTCGACTTCTGGGATAGCGGCGCTGAGGCTCTTGAGGAGTGGTTCTAGCTTTTGTAGCAAGAAAATGTCGCGCGCATTTTCACCGGCTGCGCTCCAGGATTCAGCTAGCTTTTTAATACCTTCGGCTTGGGCTTTGCCAGTTTCGGTAATCCGAGATGCTTGACCTTGAGCAGTAGCGATCGCCCGTTTACAGTCAGCCTCTGCTGGCGCGACGATATCGGCTTTTAGCTGTTGAGCTACCTGTTTGATGCGCTCCTGCTGGACGGGGATTTCGGCCTGGATGCGGGCGAGTTCAGAGGCGATCGCGGCTTCGGCTTCGGCAATCACCGCCGGACGCTGGGTCATGGCATCTTGGATGCGGCGCTCGGCTTCGGCAGCGGCAATGCCCATATCGCGGTCAATGCGGCGGATTGCGGTGATTTTGTTGTTTTCGGCGGTTTGGATGGCAGACTCAGCCTGAGCTTGGGCTTCGGCGATGCGGGCATCTCGCTGGAGTTCGGCCTGTTGTTTGCGCCCGATGGAATCGAGGTAGCGAACATCATCGGAGATGTTTTGGATTTGCAGGGTGTCCAGAATGAGGCCAAGCTTTTCGAGATCCTCTTCGGCTTCATCGAGGAGGCTTTTGGCAAAGGCGATTTTGTCTTCGTTGACTTGTTCGGGCGTTAGACTTGCTAAAACGCCACGCAGGTTACCTTCTAGGGTTTCTTTGGCGATCGTTTCAATTTCTTGGCGACTTTTGCCCAGTAATCGTTCAATAGCATTGTGGATCGCCGGTTCTTCGCCTGCAATTTTGATGTTGGCAACGCCTTCTACTTTTAACGGGATGCCCCCTTTTGAGAAAGCGTTCGCCACCTTTAGCTCAATGATCATGTTGGTCAGATCCATCCGCATGACGCGCTCCAGCAGCGGAGTCCGCAGACTGCTACCCCCTTTCACTAACCGATAGCCGTAGCTTCGCTCTTTTGCCGTTTGCCGACTGCCTGCAAAAATCAGCACCTCATTCGGCTGGCAAATGTAATACAAATTACGAATAATCAGGGAAACGACACCACCCCCTGCTCCCAAAATTGCCAGTAATGCAATCAGTCCACCCATCGGTCACAATCTCCTTCTGAAAACGCTTGAGCTACGGTCTGAGGAAAAGAAAAGCTAAGCACTCCGCTCAACACAGAACAGTACAAATAAATAAAAACAACACCAACAGAACAAACAATCCAAAGACAATGGAGTTGACTGGGATTTCGCACTAGTTGCAACAGTCTATCTGCAAAAAATGATACCGCTAGCAAATCTAAGTATTCGCCTCAATCCCCTCGCGAACCCGCCCTTAAAGCTAAAAATCTCCCCATCTCCCCATCTCACTTCTGCCCTCCCTTCAAAGTGCCAATCACATCCAACCCCAAGGTCTGATCAATGCGTGCCAAAAACTGCTGAACCACTTCTGGATACACATTCATTAAACTGGTCAAGGTTTTGCCATCACCCGTGTCTACCACTGAGATTTCTTCTATTTTTAGACGGTGAGGAATCGTAGCGGCTTCTTTCAGAATCATTTCTAGCTGTTGCAGTAGGAAGATTTGAGATGCATTCGGGCCAATTTCAGTCCAGGCTTGGGAGAGCATTTCGTTGACCAGGGCAGTGGCTTTGGCGTTTTCTTCAAATTCAGCCGCTCGACCTCTTGCCCGGAGTTCTTCCCCGGTTTTTTGTGCTTGAGCCGGTAGGACGGCATCGGCTTCTAGGCGCAACCGCTCCAGTTCGGCTCGAATGGTCTGCATATTTTGTTCGGCACGGGCACGGGCTTCTCGACCTGCTGCGATCGTTCGTTCTTCTTCTGATTTTGCCCGTTGCTCCAGTTCGGCTTTGATTTTTCGCAGTTCGTTTTGTTTTTGTTGAACCAGGGTCAGCGCTTGGGTTTTGGAGACTTCTGCTTGTCGCTGACAGTCGGCCTCAATGCGATCGGCTTCTCCAATGGTTTCGGCTTCGGCAATTTCGGCATCTCGAACGATCTGGGCAATCTGACGACGACCAATGGATTTGAGATAGTCTACTTCATCGGTCACACTTTGAATTTTCAGGGTATCCAGATGGACACCGAGTTTGGCGAGTTCTTCGCTGACATCTGCCGCAATGCGTTCGGCGAAGTTGAGCCGATCTTCATTGACTTGTTCAGGGGTTAACAGCGCGACCACTCCGCGCAGGTTGCCTTCTAGCGTTTCTTTAACCACCCGACGAATTTCTGATTGGTTCCGTCCTAGGAACCGCTCAATGGCATTGCCGACGATCGCCGGATTGCCCGAGATCTTCACGTTAGAAATCGCTTGAATGGTCAGAGGTGTGCCTCCTTTGGCATAGGCATTTGTGACTTCTACCGGAATCGGCATGGTCGTCATATCCATGCGCTCAACCCGCTCCAAAATGGGAATGACCAATGTCCGCCCCCCAAACAGTACGCGATATCCCACCGAATCTCCTTCTGTGGTGGCGTAACGACGACCGGAGACAATCAGAATTTCATTGGGGTTGCAGATGCGTAAACAGCTTTTGAGGAGAGCGATAAGAGCGGCGATCGCAATCAACCCAAACACGATCGCCCCACCGCTGACCAAGAGCGATCCTCCTAGGGGATTCGACTGGGAATTTCCACTGGGCAACACTTGTAACGTTTCAATGGGTTCAATGGGATTGCTGTTAACCTGCCCTAAGATGGGATTTTGCCCTGTAGCTTGTGTTCTCATCGGATTCATTTAGCCTTCCTCCGCTCTATATCCTGGTGCTTCAAATTCCCCATATCCTTTTCTTTGTATCCCTTTTCTTATATTTCTTGATTTATATTCCTTCATCGTCGGCAGAAACCACCCAAAGACGACCACCCTCAATGCCTACGACTAAAACGCGATCGCCCTGCTGAAAGGTTCGCTGATCATTCGTCATCGCGACCTGACGTAAAACCGTACCTCGTACCGTCAAACGGACTTTGCCCTTACTCTGGGCGTCAAATGGCAACTCTACAATGCCCACCAACCCCGCTAAATTTTCAGCCCGTACCAGACTATCCGCCTGCCGATTTTGCAGTTTGCGTAACAAAAAGGTGAGCGTCCCGCCGCAGAGTATACCAACGCCGATCGCCAAACCCAACACGAGCAACGGTGACCAATTGGGCTGTACCCAACTCAGCACTACGCCAGTTAGTCCAAAAAAACAACCGCCGACTGTCCAAAACTTAAAGCTGGTCAGACTGGTTAAAAAATTCCAGGGTGTGCCTTTTCGATTACGTTTTAGCGATCGCTGTTTAACCTCTGATGTTTGACTCAGTCTTGCATCTGTATCAATTTGATAGTCAGACGTAACCTCAGTCTCGGCGCTCAGATCGCCATCTGCGTCAACGGACATATCACCGTCTATGTCGCCTAGGCCGCCTAGAGTGGCGATCGCAACAAAGACACCACCGATCACCAAACAAACCCAGTATACTGACTGCACCACGCACAGCCTCCCAAAGATAAGCTCATTCCGTTCTACCATTGGCCAATGGAGGAATTCAAAATTTGCCTACATTTCTTCATAAGTAAAACCAAAGTGAAGTTAACAGCAATATCATTCATCCTTGAACCAAACCCTGTTCGATTTTCCTAGTAAATCCAAGCAGACAGAGTGAACCTGGGTGATGATTCAGTATAATATTCACCAGATTTCTACCTGGACTTCTATTAGAGCAGCTTCAGATAGATTGAGGGTTAAGCACTTAGATTCAAAGGCTTAGATTCAAACACGGCCAATTCAAATCTGAAGTGCATCACCTAGAAGGTTGCTCTAGAGGGACTCATAGGGATAGTCTGATGTTTACGACAACAAAAAGGCACCCCCATG
>JALOOP010000479.1 GCA_025454315.1 Oculatellaceae cyanobacterium Prado106 | reverse complement strand
GCCGCAGGAATCCAGGCTAGCCAGAGACCAGCCCCCTGAAACGCAAAAACACATACACCTGTCAGCAGCAAAACCGAACCAACATTCGCGATCCAAACCCAGCGAGGACGAGAACACCATACCGTTGTCAAAGCTCCCACTACCGACCAAGCCAAGATCCAGGCTACATCCCCGCTCCAATGCCATGTCCACAGTAGCAATCGACCGTCTAAAACTGCACTCACCGTCTGGCTTACCATTTGGGCATGTAACGCTAATCCCTGAATATTCTCACCATAGGGCGTTCTAAATTCATCCTTGCGACTCTGAGCCGTAATTCCAATCAAAACAATGCGATCAGCGATCGCTCCGGGATCAACCTGTCCTGATATCAGAGCATCAAATGTCACCCGTTGCGCCAACTGATTTACCGAATCATTGACACGACGGTAATTCAACAAGGTTTGGTATCCGCCTAAATCCACTTGCTGATAGCCAGCTATTGGTGCATCCATCCCTTTCAGCACCACGTCCCCGAACTGCAAGGCATTCTCCCTAGTACCCGACTCAGGAAAACCTTCTGAGGCCAAATAGGTTCCAGCCATGAGTAAGCTCAGAGCATAGGTCGTTTCACAAGCAGTGCGATCAGTAGATTCCATTGAAAACAAATAGCGTCGTACCACCTTGTCTTCATCCAGCACCACATCACTAAACCCCATCTGCTCGGGCGAAATACCTTTGGGAGGTGGTGTTCCTGGATCAACCCCTGCCTCTGGATGTTGACAAATGATAAACGTGCGATCGCTTTGTTGAAGTTGCGGAATCAATTCAGCCCGTCCCTGTGCTTGAGGAATGTCTCGGTGGATATCAATACCGATCACCTTAGCGCCTTGACTTTCCAAAATCTTTAGCGCTTGTTCAATCAATTCAGCCCGTCCTTCAGATTTTCCCGGTGCTTGGGGGATATCGCGAAAAATATCGATGCCGATTACTCCAGCGCCTTGGCTTTCCAAAATCTGTAGCCCTTTAGCGAGCATTCGATCGGATAAGGTTGCTCCCCCATATTGACGCAGGTTGTCTTCCGTCACCTCCACCAAGAGCAACCGGTCATCAGGGGCTTCATCCGGTCTGAGTCGCATCAATAGATCAAATCCACCCAGTTCCATAGACTGTAACCCACCGAGTAACCGCACAAGAATCACTCCCAAAGTTACCCCTATGGAGATCAAAGACAACCGTCCCCAATCCTTCAACCAATTGCCTGCGAGGCTATTCTTCTCCTGCGATCCTGGATTGAGCGGCAACTGCACCGGCCAATGGAATGAGGGAGCAGCAGGATTTTGCACCAACACTGGCAACCAACTGGCACAGGGATATTGATCTTCCAGTCCCTCTAGCTGCTCTCGTCCCTGGCGTACAGCTAACTCCAAACTTTCTCCGCTGGAAAACCTTTGCAGAAAATATTTCAAAAAAGCCTGGGCTACTGGGTCGGGCACAGGCTCCCGCATCACCACAATCTGAGGAATACCTAATGCCTTGAGTTCCTGCGCCAATCCCAATCCATCACAAGAGTTAAAAATCGCTAGCTGCAACCCCCGCTTGGCTGCTTGGCTGAGAGTTGCTTTTAGTTCCCGTAGTGATAATCGATCGCTAGGATTTAAATAGATATGTCCCCGATCGGCTTCAGTTTCGCTATGACCTGCAAAGAATAGAACATCCCAATGCTGTTTCCACAACGACTCACCCAGATCTTGGCGAGTCGGCTCCACCAGAAAAGTGACTTCTGCCCCAGGTAATTGGGTTAACAGCGATCGATCTCGCTCGACATCAATTCCCTTGGCATGGCCCAAAATTGCCAAGATTTTAATTAAGGAATGTGGAACAGAGGCTAGTGCATATGACGGATATGACGGATAGGTATACTCTAGAGCGCTAAATCCAATTTCCAGAGCATCTTGTCCGTCTAGTAGATCCCATTGCTGCCAAGGCAACTTGAAAATGACAACTTCATCCGACTGGACAACCATCCGTACGGATTCAGAGGCTTGCAACTCTCTCAGTAACGCTTCTCGAATTGACTGAAAAGATGCTGCTCGCAACCATTAATTAAATGTATCCTGCAATACCTCCGCCAAATCCACGCAGTTTTTACGTCGTGTTGTTAGCGTTCCCTCAAGCGCAATACTAATGGGCCGAATGACTCGATAAGACTGCCCCATTTGATAGTAAGCGGCTTGCCAGCTTTGATAGTGTTGCAGCAAGTCTTGCAGTCTGGGTAATTGTCCCTTCACTATGGTGTGAGGACGGCTTCCCCCTTGACCGACTTCTAGTACGACCTGAAAGCCTTCATTATTTTGGTGTAGCTCTAGGATAGCTAGCTTTCCCATGATTTCAGGAAATCTTAACAACGGGATATTTTAGCGTTTTGTTCCCAAGAATATTCTATAAAACTTTCGGTATTTATACCAGAAAGTTCTCGATAATGGTTACACTATCAAACAAAATTCTTAAACCAAAACGATCATTGACTTCTGCCGTGAATTCCAACCGAATCCCATCTTGGGTTTCTCGCGTTTGAGCTTCCATTACTTCTTCTTGTTGATCATCCAGAATGGCTAACTGCAAGCCTACAGGCAAAAACGTCTGTTCTCGGGTTGGCAAGACCTCTACTTGAATATGGACAGAGTGGTTGACTTCATCCGGTTTTAGGGTCATCATGGCCAAGATTGACTGTGTCGATTGACCAAGCTGAATCACCTTTGTCCGTGTGATAGAAGTGGATAGCTGAGCCTCTTGATCAGGCTGTGGTTTGCTGCCGCGAAACTGTAGGGCAAGTTCTAGGGGTTCAACAGCAATCCACTCTTCAAGAGATTGCCAACCTGCTGTAAAAACACCTCTGAGCCATTGGCTAAGGCAAATCTGTTGACATACATCTTTTGCCTGTTCTAGATGATAAATCTCTAAATAGTCAGCAAATCTATCGAGTGATCGCAGTTGACTTAACGGCACTTCTACTGTATCAACCTGCCGAAAAAAACCCAAGACTTCCGCTTGATCTAATGTTTCATTGAGAGAAACAGCCATATATCCCAGGCGATCGAACATTGCTTCTTCGGGGATATATAGAGCTTCTGAATCAGGAAAAATTCGCCGACATTCGAGCTTACCGTAATCTTTGATGATTAAATCTGCAGCATCTAGTAACGCCTGATTAACAACATTATAACTATCGCTATTTTCCCAATCCGTCTCATATCCCAAACAGTTGAGATATTGATTCACTGCATAAACCGTTAAAGTATTGAGATACACCTGTTCTGCTTTTTGCCAGTTCGAATGATATTGGCAGAAGCACTCTGCAATTTGATGGGCGGCTGATCCCAAAGGAACCATAAAAGTTGAGAAAGATTCAGAATGAAAAGCCATAACTCCTCGCTGCGGATTACTGTTGGATAGCGGCACGAATCTTAGGGGCAAGTGAGATAAGCGATCTTTGGAAAAAATTAGAGAGGGTCGGTATTTTAACACCATATTGTTGAGATAAAGATGTCCAGGAAGTCCCTTCTAAACGAGCCAAGATAACCACTTGGAGTGTGAGTTGAGGATATCCTTTGATACTTTTTTGCAAGAGTTTGTCGGGATCGTCCTCAACATACTGTTTCAGTAAATCAACCAATGAAGGTTTCTCTTCCTGCGCAATTTCCACGGCATTTAAGTCTTCACTCTGAATCAATCGAGGAGGAAGATCAACCAGTTCCTGCGCAACTTCATACAACAGATCGCCCTGTCTCGAAGATTGCTGGATTATGACCGCAAGACTCAATAAAGTTACCAACGCTACAATTATGGGGAAACTCAAATCTGGAATGAGCCTTTTAACGTATAATTTCAGCAGATCCAGCAGGTTAGTAGATTTGAGTTGTTGCATCAACCTGCTCAATTGATATTTAGTCCGAATGATTTTTCCCTGAGTTGCTTGTGTATAAGAGTCTTGTTGAGCCTGCTCGGTCGATCGCCCTATCCGATCGAGGCGAAAGTTAACCCAGGACATAAACTCTCCCCGATTGGGATCATAAGCCTGAAGATTCTGACAGACCCACAGCAAGGTTTGATTCACAGCATCCTGATAAACCTCTGGGGCTAATTGAGAACGAGCTAACTTGCCTGACAATCGGATGGCTTGAAGTAGCTCACGAATTGCATACTGATGGATTGCTGTTTTGAGTTCGTGCTTTTGAGCCTCTAGGGCAAGCTGCTGCAACCGCGATCGGTTTAGAACAGCCTGGAATACTTCATTTCTTAAATGTTCCACCCATTGGCGTATTGGAATTCGATGGGAGTGATAGCCGTCAATCCTTTGCGCAAGCTGCTGCTGAAGCTGGATTTGGGCTTGTTCCACAATTTCTTGATAAATTCCGGTGAGCTGATTTTGAAAGGGACGAGCGACTTGACGACCTTTCAGGATTTGCTGAGCTAACCGATCGATCGCGTCCGATCGATCTTGGGAATTGGGCGGGGCTTGCTGAGCTTGTAGCACAAATTGTTCGAGTTGCTCGTTCATGGATATTAGTTTGGAGAACCCTTACATTCACCTAATCTCTCAGGTTTTCTGGATTTTATACAGCGTTGAAAAATCTTTCCAGGTTTGTATAAAAGCTGAAATCTTGGCGCGATTCATAGGCAGAAGCTCAGCGAATGCACCAGCTAAAAAACTAGCTAAAAAACTGATGCAATTTGCCGCTTCCCCTCAGTGACTACTTTATTGAATAAGGAGAAGAGAGTAATGGCAACCATTTATGGCACAAATAATAGTGAAACACGCTTTGGCACTTCCTTTGCTGACTATATCTATGTTTGGGGCGGCAACGACTATGTTTATGCAGGGGCAGGCAACGATGTTGTTTGGGGAGGGATTGGAGATGACGTTCTCTACGGTGAAGATGGCAACGATCGCCTAGAAGGAGAAGATGGCAATGATTATCTTTTTGCTGGCAATGGAGA
Organism: Oculatellaceae cyanobacterium Prado106; assembly: GCA_025454315.1. Taxonomy (GTDB): domain Bacteria; phylum Cyanobacteriota; class Cyanobacteriia; order Elainellales; family Elainellaceae; genus Prado106. The sequence continues at coordinate 302 of JALOOP010000479.1, read as the reverse complement.
CGATCAACTCTATGGCGGCAATGGCAATGATTATCTAGACGGCTCCTCCGGCAATGATTATCTTCAGGGTGGTCTATCTGGGAACGATACTCTCTTGGGAGGAGCAGGCAATGACTCTTTGCTTGGAAATACAGGCAATGATGTGTTGAATGGCGGTGAAGGTAATGACAAAATCAATGGCTATGGGCTAACTGCCTATGAATATGACACGCTGACTGGTGGTACTGGAGCTGATCTATTTTTGATCGGTAGCCATCATGGAGTTTCCTATCTTGGCGCAGGACACGCCGTTATCACCGACT
>JALOOP010000478.1 GCA_025454315.1 Oculatellaceae cyanobacterium Prado106 | reverse complement strand
GTGACCTCATTGATATGTGACCTCATTGATATGTGACCTCATTGATATGTGACCTCATTGATATGTGACCTCATTGAATTGCCAAAGTAATAGGTTTACTGAATTGGGTTCATTGAATCGGGTTTACTCAATTAGCCCGCTCCATTCGCTTGATTCATCGGCCTTCGCACCCGACTCCAGGCCAGACGACGAGTAATCCGAGCAATCAACTCCGGCGGAATAATCGGTTTGCCGACAAAATCATCCGCTCCCGCATCAAAGACTTGGTGAATCACCCCGGCATCCCCGTAGCGAGTCATCAGCAAAATCGGCAAATCTGCCCACTGGGGATCTTGCCGTACCACCTGGCAGAGTTCAATGCCACTAAACTGGGGCATCTCCACGTCCAAAATCAGCAAATTTGGCGCAGTCGCCGTCAACACCTCCCAAAACTGCTCCGGGTCAGACAAGGTGGTGACCTGCAAACCCCAGGGCGGCAACAGGTCAATGAACTGCTCTAGAATCTGCGCTTCGTCATCCACCACCAACACCTTGGCCTCAGAGGGAGGCGCAGGATTGAGCAACTTGGACACCACGCTTAGCACCTCCGTGAGTGAGATGGGCTTGTGCAAAAAGGCTTGTCCCCCCAGACGGGCGACCGTAATGCGATCGCGCAAACTATTTCGGACCGTCAGCGTCACCACCGGAACTGTCGAGTTTTGCGCCGCTAACTCAGACAGCAAATCCAGGCCATCTTCTTCTGCCCCTGCAAAGTTCAGATCCAACAGCACCACATCCGGCAGAGGCGCACCATCCGCTGGCCACAACGCCGATCGCCCCTGCGCCAAAGTCGTCGCCACCTCAACTTGAAACCCTGCTGCGATCGCCGACTGCTGAAGCAATTTGGTCAACACCCGATCGTCATCAATGATCAGGAGTCGAGTGGGTTTGGCTCGGGAGAGAGGGGTGGGAATGGCGATCGCAGGTGCCGTTTCCAGGGCGGTTTGGAGCGATCGCACCAGTTGCAAAAGCTGCTCAGCTTCTGGAGTGCCTAGCGCCGTCTCAGACCGAAGCAATTGATCAATCTGCTCAGCAATCTGAGAACCCTCGGGCAACCCAATCGAACCCAAGGTGCCAATCAGTTGATGGGTTTGGTACTGCACCTGCTGCCGTAATGCAGGTTCTAACCGACCCATCGCTAACTGAGCTGCAACCTGCTCATAGAGGGCAATCTCCTCGTTTAAAGTGGCTTTCAGTTCAGCCTGTACCGCTGCAATTTCGGCCAAAACCTCCTGCTGCAAGGCCAAGCGATCGGGCGCAGGAGCAGGCGTCGCTTCCGGCAAGGCGCTGAGTCGATAGCCCAATCCATAGATGGTTTCAATGACTTCACGGGTGATGCCGATCGCCTTAAACTTTTGCCGCAGACCTTTGACATGGGCAGCCACCGTACCTTCCCCCGGCGAATCAGAGGCATCCCAAAGGCGATCGAGAATGACATCTTTGCTAAAAATCCGCAGTGGGTTTTCCAGGAAAAGCTGCAACAGCCGAAATTCCTTGGCGGTCAAATTGAGCAATTGATCCTGCCAGGTAACCCGCCGAGAATCCGGGTACAGCTTCAGCTCATCCCAGGTGAGTACCGAGACAAAGGCGGGATTGCGACGACGCAGCAGCGCCTGCACCCGCGCCACCAGTTCGGCAATGTCGAAGGGTTTGGCCAAACAGTCATCAGCTCCCGCCTGGAAGGCTCGGACGCGATCGCGACTGCTGGCACCAGGCATTAATATCAAAATGGGCAGGGTGGTGGTTTGCGATCGCAGTAACCGACAGCAGCGTAAGGCTTCTGATGCGATCGCCCCGTCAATCAAGAGCAAATCATAGTCATAGGCTTGCACCATCTCCAGGGCAGTTTCAAGATTGCTGACTCCATCCACCAAGTATTGTTGAGCGCTGAGGGCAGTGGCAATGGATGCAGCCGTGGAAGTTCCGGACTCCAATAAAACGATTTTCACACAGGCTCCTAATCACGTAACCCATCAAGATTTATTTTCAAAGGCAGATTGAAATAATCCCTGGAAAAGTGACGTGATATGGGCAACCAGAAGGCTGCTGAGTGGCTCAGAATGCCAAATTGGGGCGACATGGGCAACGAAATCATAAATGGGCTTAGCAACGCCAATGAGTACAAGCTCCTTGACCTCAAACAGTGTAGGAAGCAATTTTGAAGGCATCGTGAAGAAACCACTAAGTTTTGTTTCAAAGCTTAATCCAATCCCATTTCTTTCCCGTTTCTTTCCCGTTTCTTTAAGCTGCCGTAGTTGCCGTAGGTTGGGTTGCGCTGCGCTCCACCCAATAGCCGTCCATCTCGATTCAATGACAGAACCAACAAATCCAATGCAATCTCTGAAGGGTCAGCAGCATAGGGCCGCCTAGAACAAATAACATCATCAGGCTTTATCAGGTAAAAATCAGTGTCTTATTACACTACATCTGCCATCTACAAATCACCCTTAAGGTAGATATATTTTGGACTCAACTATGGAACGTTAAACAATGTGACATTGCTTTACAGGCGATCGTTGAATGTTCTGCCCTCACCCTAAATCCTTCTCCCAAAACGCTGATGTGTACACAACTATGTACATATCAGGATCGCCTTCGCTTCGAGGTTTTCGCGCCCCCTAAATCCCCCAATTCTGGGGGACTTTGAGTTCACTGAAGCCTTTTTTGATTGCTCCCTGAAATCTCCTGGAAGGCTTGGCTCCCCCAAAGTTGGGGGCTGGGGGGCGCGACATCCTAGAGGGAAGAACAACTGAAACTTGTATGTACAAGGTAGAGAGGCAATTCGCCGAGGGCTTATTTTAGTGACCTTGTTTCAGTGACATTGATAGCTCGATTAGAACTGCTCAGAGTTCCGTTTAATGAACTTACTGCCTCACTTTCCTAAGAACGAGACAGAACCAGGAAGTTATAAAAGCTAGATCAGGCAGTAAACTTGTCTGAGAATAAGCAAGAGTGAATTTTGGAGTGAATCGATCAAGGATTAAATTTGATACTGTCAAAAGCTTATTTTAAATTCGTTTTATCCTGGTTATTAAAATGATACAAAATCAGCGAACAGTTCTCATCATTGATGACTTTCCCCAAGACCGAGCCACCTATCGGCGCTATCTAGCCAACGATCCAGAGGTGCGCTACACCATCCTGGAAGCCGAATCGGCGGAAGATGGATTGGCTTTATGTCAGCAGCAAACCCTCGACGGCATCCTCCTCGACTTTCAACTCCCCGACCTCGACGGCTTTGAATTTCTCGCTCGCCTCAAAGCAAAAGTCGGCGAAAGCTGCCCGCCCATCGTCATGATGTCCGGCTGGGGCGATGAATCGGTGGCCGTCAAAGCCATCAAAAGCGGCGCAGAAGACTACTTGGCCAAATCGCGCATCACCTCGGCGGATCTGCGGCTGACGCTAAAAACGGCGATCGAAAATGCCGAACTCCGCCTCGCCCTCCGTCAAAGCGAAGCACGCCATCAACAGGCGGAAGCTGCCCTGCAAGATCGCGAAAGTCTATTTCGGGGCGTCTTTGACTCCAACCTCATCGGCATCCTCTTCTGGAATATCCAAGGTCAAATCACCGATGCCAATGATGCCTTTTGTCAGCTCATGGGCTACAGCCGCGCCGAACTCCAGTCCGGGCAACTCTCCTACGCCCAGCTCACGCCCCCCGAATATCACGAACTCGATGCCCAAAAACTAAACCAACTCCTCGCCACCGGAACCTTCCAGCCCATCGAAAAAGAATATATCAGCAAAACCGGACAGCGAATTCCCATCCTGCTTGGCTGTGCCTTTCTGCCCGGTTCCCGCGATCGCGGTGTCGCCTTCGTCCTAGACCGACGCGAACAGGCTCACCTGCAACAAGAGCGAGAAATCCTGCTCCTAGAAGCCCAAACCGCCCGTGAAGCCGCCGAACAGGCCAACCGCACCAAAGATGAATTTCTGGCGATCGTCTCCCATGAACTGCGATCGCCCCTCAACGCCATCCTCGGCTGGACAAAACTGCTCCGATCCCGGCAGTTTGAACCCGAGCGCGTAGAGCAAGCTCTAGAAACCATCGATCGCAACGCAGAAGCCCAGGTACAACTGATCGAAGACCTGCTCGACCTGTCCCGCGTCCTGCGCGGTCAACTCCGCCTAGAAATCATCCCCGTCCAGCTTGCACCCATCCTCCAAGTCGTCATCGCCAACAGCCAACTCGCCGCCGCCGCCAAACAAATCCAACTGCACACCCACCTTGACCCCGAAGCCGGACGCATCTCCGGCGACCTCAACCGCCTCCAGCAAATTTTCACCAACCTGGTCACCAACGCCATCAAATTCACCCCACCCGGCGGCCAAGTCAAAGTCCTCCTCAAACACACCGACACCGATGCCATCGTCCAAATCCAAGACACCGGACAGGGCATCAGCCCCGACACCCTGCCCCACATCTTCGAGCAATTCCGCCAAGCCGAAAACACCACTACCCGCTCCAAGGAAGGCTTGGGATTGGGGCTAGCGATCGTCCGTCACCTCGTCGAACTGCACCAAGGCACCGTCCAAGCCGAAAGCCCCGGCCTCGGTCAAGGAGCCACCTTCACTGTTCAGTTTCCCCTAGTGGACAACGTTTGTCAGCCCATGACGGTTGCCCCTGAAATGGCGATCGCCCACCTCTCTCCCCTCAAAATCCTGGTCGTCGATGACATCCCCGACACCTGTGACTATCTCCAGTTCACGCTCCAAGACGCTGGTGCCAAGGTTCAGACCGCCCACTCCGCCGCCCAAGCCATCGAAGTCTTCCAGCAGTTCACCCCCGATGTTCTCCTCAGCGACATTGGGATGCCCGATGCCGATGGCTATGCCCTATTGCACCACCTGCGACAACTCCCCCAAGGTCAATCCCTGATCGCCATCGCCCTCACCGCCTACGCCAAACCCGAAGACCGCGATCGCATCCTCAGCGCCGGCTTCCAAGGCTACCTGGCCAAACCCGTAGAACCTGATGCTCTGGTGAGTGCGATCGCCCGTTATGTCGGTGTGGCGATCGGCCATCCTACTCCAGCCGCCAAGCTTGCAGATTCATGATGGGGCAGGATTCATCATCGAGGCTTGCCATCACTGAGCTCGGAAGGGCGCAAGAATCTGATCTACCCATTGCTGATCAGAGGGTAATAAGGCAGCTTGTAAAAATAACTTGAGCAACTATTTGGTTCCTCTTGGTTGAATTCGGTAGTTCCAATCTCCATGAAATCGTCTTTTGTGTAAAGCAAT
>JALOOP010000477.1 GCA_025454315.1 Oculatellaceae cyanobacterium Prado106 | reverse complement strand
TGAAAGAGATTAAAGTGCGAACTCCACCCAGGAGGGGTTATCTTTCAGAAGCCCTACCTTATCAGCTTTTCAGCCTTTCGAGTAGGAACGAATCGCACGATCTGGCAATATGTGTTTCCCTCGGTTGGAATTCCACTTGACCCGCGTAGTGGCACTCAACGACGGCAGCACAGACATGAAAGCTCTGTTCAAAAGTAACCATTCATTAATAGGGTTTGAGGCACTTTTCAGCCCAGAAAACTGAGCAAATGAGGCTAAATTAGCCTGTTCAAGTGGCTGAAACCCGCATTCTCTCGTTACCCCCTGAACGGTTACGTTCAAAAAGCCTTAAAACAAGCGCTCAAGGGTTCAGGGATTGATAAAAAGGTTGGGTGTCATACCTTTCGCCACTCGTTTGCCACCCATCTCCTGCAAGCAGGCTATGACATCCGCACGGTACAGGAGCTACTAGGCCACAAGGACGTGAAAACGACAATGATTTATACCCATGTGTTGAACCGAGGTGGAAAAGGGGTAAGAAGTCCTTTAGATGCATAAACCTTAACCCGATCGCCCCTCCCCCACCAATCCATCCTCTCCTCGTTCGCTTCAACACTCAGTCTGCAATCCACACTCAGAAGTCTACAGAGTGGGTTCACCGACTTGAAATCAGGGTTACCCATCACAGATAGAACCTGTCCGATTTCAGAATGTTCGTGGCGTTGACTCCGATCGCCCCTCCCACCCCAAACCACAAGCCGACCGAGCCAAGTTTGTTCGAGCATTCGGGTGCGATCGCCACAACACCCCGCTGTAGTAATGCAACATGCCGCTGCACCAATACAACACGCTGATGTCACAATGCAACCAGGCTTGGTCTATTAGTGACCTTTATAGGTTGCTTTACGACATATAAGGGGAGGAACCAAACCAGGCTTGGTATATTAGTAACCTTTATGCGGAGGAATGGTACCCATAAGGGGAGTAATGACTTAAGATTTGGTGGGCTGGTGCAAAGGGATGGCGATCGCCCCTACAACCCCATGCAACCGCGATCGCCCCTAACCCAGAGACGATCCCATAGTGTTGATCCCGAGTAAATTATCCCTTGACGATCGCCCCAAAATCTCCCAGAATTCGCGCATGGTTTCGCAGCAGTCCCAGCAGATTGAGGCGATTGCGTCGTACTTCCAGATCGGCATCCATGACCAGCACACTTTGATCTCCATCAAAGAAACGGCTGACCACTGGGGCAATTTCGGTTAAGCCATCGACCAGTTTCTGGTAGTTTCGCTGCGATCGCACCAGTTCCGTCTGCGGCACCAGTTTCACCAGCGCATCATAAAAAGCTTGCTCAGAAGGTTGTTGAAACAACGCAGGCTGAACGACAGCGGTCGGCTCCAGTTGAACGGTGTCAAGATCACCTTGAGCCGCCAAACGAGACGCTCGGTTGACGGTTTCGTAGATGCGATCGAGCATCTGGTTTTGTCGAATCGATTGCAGGAACAGGGCGCGATCGCGCACGTCCAGTAAATCCTCAAGCGCACGTTCGGCATATTCGGGATCATTCTCTCCTAGAACCGCATTGACAAAGTCATAGTCCACGCCTTGATCCTCCTGCAACAGCGTCCGAATTCGCTGTAGGAAAAAATCCTGGAGTTGCTGTCTGAGCGTGGTTTCAGGCTGTGCCCCTTCTGGCGGAGCGGCGGCAAAATTGTGGATTGTTTGCGCTAAAAGTTGCAGTAGATTAATGGGCAAATTGGCAGCCCAGGTGACATTAACGATCGCATTGGCCGCCCGTCGCAGCGCAAAGGGATCAGAAGAACCCGTGGGCAGCATTCCCAGACCAAAAATTCCCACCAGCGTATCCAGGCGATCGGCCATGCCCACCACCTGTCCGGCCAAGGTTTGGGGCAGCGCGTCCGTTGCACCTCGGGGCAGATAATGTTCAAAGATGGCCTTGGCCACGTCCGCCGGTTCGCCGCCGCTGAGGGCATATTTCTCGCCCATGACACCTTGCAACTCGGGGAATTCGCCCACCATTTGGGTGACCAAATCGGCCTTGCAGAGGAGCGCGGCGCGTTCGATGGTGGCGCGTTCTGGGGCGCTGACCTGGAGTTGGTCGGCAATTTGGCGGGCAATGCCGAGCAGGCGATCGACCTTGGCGCGGACGGAGCCGAGTTTTTCCTGGAAGGTAACTTTGTCGAGTTTGGGCAGGTAGCTTTCTAGGGGCTGTTTGCGATCGAGGTCAAAGAAGTATTTGCCATCGGACAGCCTGGCCCGAATCACCCGCTCATTCCCAGCAGCAATTAACTCAGACTGACTCGGATCACCGTTGGAAACCGTGATGAAATAGGGCAAAAGTTCATTCGCATCCGCCGCCTTGAGGACGGGGAAATACCGCTGATGGCTCTCCATCTCGGTGGTGATGACTTCGGTGGGCAGTTCTAGAAATTCAGCGTCAAATTTGCCGACAACTGCCGTAGGCGCTTCCACCAAATCGCGCACTTCTTCGAGGAGCGCGGGTGAGATGGCGGCTTGGCCTTTGAGTTGCTTGGCTGCCGCATTCACCTGATCCACAATTTGCTGGGTGCGTCTAGCCGGATCAACTTCGATCGCCGCCGCTTGCAGACAGGTGACATAATCCGCCGCATGGGAGAGGCTAATGGCCTGGGGATGCAGAACTCGGTGGCCTTGGGAGAGGCGATCGCTCGTACAGCTTTCCGACCCATTCACCAGCGTCATCGGCAACACCGCATCATCCAGCAGCGCCACCAGCCACCGAATCGGACGGGGAAACCGCAGATCGCCGTCGCCCCAGCGCATAAACCGTTTGCCTTCTAGGCCAAAAATCCATTGGGGAATCAGTTCCTGGAGAATTTCAGCGGTGGGTCGTCCGGTGATTTTTTGTTTGACAAAAACAAACTCACCCTTGTCGGTGCTGCGAATTTCAAAATCCGCCACCGTCACTCCTCGGGAACGGGCAAATCCTTCAGCGGCCTTGGTGGGCTGGCCATCTTTGAAGGCAGACTGAACGGCAGGGCCTTTGACCTCTTCTTCGCGATCGGGCTGCTGTGCGGGTAAGCCCGAAATCACGATCGCCAATCTGCGGGGCGTGCCGTAGAGGGCTGGTGCGGTTGCGGGGGTGAGAAAGGCATCCTGGAGACTGAGGGGAATGCGCGATCGCCATTGCTCCAGCGCATCGTTGACAAAACTTGCGGGCAATTCCTCGGTTCCAACTTCCAACAAAAACGTGACCATACCGCTCTAGCTCATGCAATAAACTCTTCAACAGTTTACCTTGCAGTCTCGGTTTAACGCTTTAAATCAATGGCACGTCCCAAAAAAATGAGCGTCTATAGCAATCCAAAATGTTTTGGGGAGGGGCAGGCGCAGCCCACCCCTCCCCAAAACATTTCAACAATCCAATCGGAACGCTAAGTAGGTGAGCCTAATTAAATGTAGGATGCGTTAGCGGAGCGTAACGCATCAAAGGCTTGAGGAAGATGCGTTACGCTATCGCTAACGCATCCTTGTATCTTAAGCGCTACAAAAGATTACGCCTCCCTACTTATATAAAGTAGAGCGATTTTAAAAGAGAGAGGTGAACCTGACAGAGGCTAAGGCACCGTCGCCAGGTTCACGGTAGCAGGAATACACCTAAAGGTCTGTCTGGACAAGAAGGCTCATCACAGACGGATAAATCAGACGCGCAACAGGAATTCCCATTACGGGTATCTGCACTCCGATTCCATCGGAAGTTCGGTTGGGCCGACGACCATTGCCCTCAACATCCCGTCGAGATCCGGCGACTCCGTAAAGCAGCACCCAATACGGAACCCCCTTCCTTCAACTGCGATGTCGGATGGGCGATCGCGCCACAACCGAACAGAAATTGGTTTCCGGAACCAAGCCCTCGACTCAACCGCAACGCGGGCATTCACTTACCGTTGTGCGGAATGAGGTTCGAGTGACTCTTAAACCATAGCCCTGGTTATATTCACTGAGGAGTCCCCATGAGGGTACTATTGCGCGTTGGTGATTGATGGCGTGGATTGGTGTGTGGCGGCTGCGTCGCCCCATACCAATCCATGCCCAGATTAAGCAACACCTCCGCGTTTTCTGGGTTGGGATCTGGGGAATGCGATGAATACAACAGGATTTAAGTTTGAAGATTCGGTATCCCTGGTTCACGGGCTGAAATCCTCGAAATCTCAGCCTGCCCCCCACTAACCCCACTCGCCTGTTTGCCTTCCTGGGTCTGTAGTTCCGTTCGGTACGGACAACACCTTCACAAACTCTTCAAACAACTTGCGTTAGATTGCAGAACCAATTCGCCTTACTAAGGATTCCATGTTCTTCCTTTCCGGGGCGATCTATCTGAGAAACGGTTCTTTGATTCAGGGTTTTTATTTCATCCTGAGTCTCGCCTTGTAATGGCTGTGGTGTACGCATACATCTAACTGGCTTCGTTGACGGGGTTTCGCCCCCCCGCCCCAACTTTGGGGAGCTGAGGTTTCGGTGAGCCTTCTTGGAGTGATTCGGGAAGCTTTACTGACATCGAGCTTTCAGGGAGCGATCGGGGAAGTTCGCTGAACTCAAGTTAATTAACTTCGTTGCCGGGGTTTCGCCCCCCCGCCCCAACTTTGGGGAGCCGAGGTTTCGGTGAGCCTTCTTGGAGTGATTCGGGAAGCTTTACTGACATCGAGCCTTCAGGGAGCGATCGGGGAAGTTCACTGAACTCAAGTTAACTAACTTCGTTGCCGGGTTTGCGCCCCCCCGCCCCAACTTTGGGGAGCCGAGGTTTCGGTGAGCGTCTACGGAGCGATCCAGGATGATTCATTGACATCGAGCTTTCATGGAGCGATCGGGGAACCTCAGACTCCTGATTCCTCCGTTTGAATGGGTTTCGGCAGCTAACGATAAAATCGGGCATTCCGTTTTCCTTTCAAAAGGATGAATCAGCCCTACCCAGAATTGGGGGATTTAGGGGGCGCAAAACCCACCAGCGAAGCCAATCCCAACTCACAGAGAAGCTTCCTCGAACTCAAAGCCCCCCAGAATTGGGGGATTTAGGGGGCGCAAAACCCACCAGCGAAGCCATAACCTCTCAAAGTCCCCCAGAATTGGGGGATTTAGGGGGCGCAAAACCCACAAGCGAAGCCAATCCCAACTCACAGAGAAGCTTCACCAAACTCAAAGTCCCCCAAAATTGGGGGATTTAGGGGGCGCAAAACCCACAAGCGAAGCCAATCCAAACTTATGCGTACATCTCAGTAAGGGCATCCACTCAATCCTGATTTTTCCTATCCTCCCTCCAACTCAACACTATGATTCCTCCCTCCGTCCCCTTCGTCGATCTCAGTTTCCAGCACCAACCCATCCAAGATCAGCTTGACCAGGCCATGCGATCGGTGATTCAGCAAGGCGACTATGTTCTAGGCCAAGCCTTGAAAGACTTTGAAGCCGCCTTTTCACAAGCCTCTGGCGTACCGCATGGGGTGGGCGTGGCCTGCGGTACGGATGCGATCGCCCTAGGACTCCAAGCCTGTGGCATCGGCGCAGGGGACGAAGTTCTCCTCCCCGCCAACACCTTCGTCGCCACCCTGATCGGCGTGCTGCGCTGCGGAGCTACCCCCATCCTGGTCGATTGCGACCCCGACACGGCGCTGATCGATCTAGACGCTGCCGAAAAAGCCATTACCCCCAAGACCCGCGCCATCCTGCCCGTCCACCTCTACGGCCAAATGGTTTCCCCCCGTCGCCTCCTGGACTTGGCCAGCACCTACGACCTGCTGATCTTTGAAGACTCAGCCCAAGCGCATCTAGCCGAACACGAAGGCTACCGCGCCGGATCGATCGGCACTGCCGCCGCCTTTAGCTTTTATCCCAGCAAAAACCTGGGCGCATTCGGCGATGGCGGCATGGTCATTACCCGCGAAGAAATTGTGGCACAAACGATGCGATCGCTCCGCAACTATGGAGCCACCCGCAAATACTTCCACACCGACTACGGCACCAACAGCCGCTTAGACACCATTCAGGCCGCCGTCCTCCAGACCAAACTGCCCCATCTGCATGGGTGGAATGGCGATCGCAACCGCATTGCCCAGCGCTACGACCACCTGCTGCGTCCGCTAGCAGACTATGGCATTGTCCCGATCGCCAACCACAGCGGCGCAGGCCATGTCTACCACCTCTACGTCATCCGCGTCACCGCCGCCTGCCCCCTGGAGCGCGATGTCCTCCAGTCCGACCTGGCCGACTTTGGCATCCAAACCGGAATCCACTACCCCATCCCCTGCCACCTGCAACCCGCCTTCCAAACCCTCGGCTACCCCGCAGGCCGCTTCCCCCACGCCGAACGCATGAGCCAGGAAATCCTCTCACTCCCCATGTTCCCCGGCCTCAAGGATGAAGAAGTCGATCGCGTCATCCAAGCAATCTACACCAGCCTCGGCATCGCCCCCAGCCAAACCCCCTTCCCCCTCCCCCGCAGCGCCCAACTCCCCCTCAAAACGGTCTAATCGTTCCTCTCCCAAAACCTGAAAAAGCGAAGGGGATGCTGCCTACCGTGCAGCATCCCCTTTTTGCAACATCCCTCAAAATCACTTGCACCTCTACCGCCTCCAACTGTTGCATTAAAAAAAATTTTGGGAATGCTACGGTTTGTTTCGCGTCATTTTCTGCGATTCGCATCCCCCTTCTCTCCAGAGATACCACCCGCGATCGCCCACTCCCCCTCATCCTCTCAATGCAAACTCGCCCCATCCCCACTTCTTGGATTGCACGCAACATGCCCGGTCTAACGATCCTGGGGATGCTGCTCTTGCTGTACATCCCCCTGCTGCTGCGCTGGGTCGATGGTTGGCTAAACAAAAATATTAGTACCGAGCATGAGTACTTCAGTCATGGCCTAATTGGCCTGCCGTTTGCCGTTTATCTGGTGTGGAATAGGGGCGATCGCTGGCAAAACCTCCCCGACCAAACCCATTTCTCCGGAGTCATCGTTCTGCTCATCGGCGTTCTCTGCTATCTGAGTAACCTGGTCGATCTGGTTAATCTCTCCTTGCCGATCGCGCTCACGGGCATTTGTCTTTGCCTCAAAGGCATTCCCGGTCTACGGCTCCAGTCTTTCCCGCTCCTGCTCACCCTTCTCGCCACGCCCAACGAAATCCCCTATCTCATTGCCCCTTTCACCCTGCCCCTACAAAAGCTAATCGCCGGAACGGCTGGATTTATATTGCTGCAAGCGGGCTTAGAAGTGCGCGTCGAAGACATCTACCTCTTCGTCAACAACCAGATCGTGGAAGTCGCCCCCTACTGTGCAGGGCTAAAAATGATGTTCACCAGCCTGTACGTCGGCCTCATGCTGCTGGAATGGACGAGCGCCTGGGGTTCACGACGACGCACCAGCCTGTTCTTCGGCGGCATTATCCTCCTCAGCGTCATCGCCAATATCATTCGCAATACTTTGCTGACCTTCTTCCACGGCACCGGACAGTCAGCGGCCTTCGTCTGGCTCCATGACAGTTGGGGCGGCGATCTTTACTCCGCCGGAATGCTCCTCCTCCTCATTCCCCTCCTGCGCTTCCTGGAATCCTCCATCCCCGACTCCGAAGAAGAGGACGACGAAGATCCCCCTGAACTGGAGTTAGAAGAAACCTCGTAACGCTGACCCGATCCTTATTTAAACGCAGAGACGCAGAGACGCAGAGGGAAAGAGGGAAAAGGAGAGTTTGTTACCCATCCACCCATCCACTCATCCACCCATCCACCCCACTCCCCACTCCCCACTCCCCACTCCCCACTCCCCACTCCCTACTCCCCACTCCCCCCATGCTCTCCCTCCCCTCCCGCTCATCCCCCTGGTTCAAGGCTGCGATCGTCTTGTTTATGTTGGCGATCGCAGCCATCACCGCCATCCCCAACTACTTCACGGGGCAATGGGTTTGGCAGCGGGTGCCGGGGATTGAGAATCTGGAGCAGCTTAAAACGCTTCAGCAGAAAGGGTTGATGATTCCTGGATGGGAATCACTGGATCAGGGAATTTGGGAGATGGGGGGGCACAAGTGGTCAGTGCAGGCGATCGCCCCTCAAGCCGACGCAGAAACCACGACGCTGCAAACCGCCACCATTCTGATGCTCCGTCCCCAGACGCGGATTAAGGATCTGCCCCAGGTGGATTGGGTGGATATCAACGGGACTCAGCGTTGGACGGCGGATTCGCTGCGATCGGTGAAGTTTTCAACATCAGCGCTCCAGGATGCTCCAGCGGTTGAAGTCCAGGCTCGGTTTCTGCGGGGCTGGAGTCAGAATCGCACCTATGCCGTGTTGCAGTGGTACGCCTGGGCTGATGGGGGACATTCTGCACCTAGTCGCTGGTTTTGGGTAGACCAATGGGGGCAATTGCGCGATCGCCGTCGTGTCCCCTGGGTCGCCGTTAGCCTCCTGGTGCCGATTGAACCCCTAGGCGACATCACCACCCACCAAACCCAAATCGAAGCGCTGGGTCAACTCGTCCAAACCACCCTCATGCAAACCGCCCTCTAGCCATGCTGCACCTCCATCCCCTCAGCGCTCTTTCCCTTACCGGCACCCTCATCCTCTGGAGCAGTGCGCCATTTTTTGCAGCGATCGCCACCGCCCAATCCCTGCCGTCCCTACCCCCCGACTCCGAACCCCTGCCGCTGCCCCAAAACGCCCAACCCTCACCCGCATCCCCTCTGTTCCAATTCGCCCAACCCTCGCCCTCGTTGTTCTCCCCGCCGCCTGCCGCTGCTCCAACAGAACCACCTGCTCAACCCTCCGCTCCAGCCAATCGCAATCGACTGCTGCTCGAACAAGCCAGACAGCGACTAATTCAACAAAACGAACCGCTGCCCTCCGAGTCAACGCCCTCTGCTGCATCCTTTGACACCTATCGCCTTGGCCCCGGAGATTCCATCTACGTCAACGTTCTCCGCTTCCCCGATCTGTCCTTCCAGGGCACCATCGACCAACAGGGCAACCTCGTCGTTCCGCTGATGGGAGCGATCGCACTCCAGGGCTTCACCGTAGAACAAACCCGCGAACAAATTCGACGCGGCCTCGATCGGTTCGTCGTCAATCCCCAAGTCGATGTCATTTTGATTGCTCAGCGTCCCGTACAAGTCACCATCCTGGGAGAAGTCTTCAAGCCGGGATTCTATCCCCTCCAGGCACCCCAACTGACCAGCGCCCTCACCGCAGCAGGCGGCACCACCAGCATGGCCGACCTCCGCACCGTCCGCATTCGCCGCCCCCTAGACGACGGCACGGTTCTAGAACAAGACTTCGACCTGTTCAATCCCCTGCGCGAATCGATGAGTTTGCCAGACATTCGCCTAGCAGATGGCGACACAATTATCATCCCGACTCTAACTGCTGAGAACAGCGAAGGCTACGATCGCAACCTCATCGCCCGTTCCACGATCGCCCAACCCCAAATCAACATCCGCATCTTCAACCGGGGCACAGCCAGCGGCGGCACCATTGGCCGCACAGTCTTGCCCAACGGCAGCACCTTCGTCGATGCCCTCGCCGCCATCTCCCCCGACCTCAGCAGCGCCAACATCCGAGAAATCGCCCTAATTCGCTACGACGTGCAGCAAGGCAAAGCCGTCAAAATCGAACTCAACGGCAAAAAAGCCCTGATGGGCGACATGTCCCAAAACCCCCTCCTCGAACACAACGATGTCATCGTCGTAGGCCGCAACCTGATCGCCCGCATCACCCACGCCCTCAACACCTTCACCCAACCCTTCCGCGATGTCCTCGGCTTCCTCTTGTTCTTCGACTCCCTCACCGAGAGCGCAGACAATTTGTTCCAGCCTTCTTCACGGAGATAGGAGAGGGGGAAGGGGGAAAGGGGAAAGGGGAAAGGGTATTTATTGATTGTCTATTGATGAAACCGAGAGAGTCCCTAATATTTCCTTAAGTCATCCTTGAAATTTCCTTGAGGCATCCTTCCTGAAATTCCCTTGCAACCTCCTTGCAACCTCCTTGAAATCCCCTTCCTGAAATTTCCTTCACTCTTCTGTGAAATCTCCATAAGTTATCCTCAGAAACTTCCATAAAAATCTCCTAGTTCTCCCCTTCCCCCTTCCCCTTTCCCCCCCTTTACGACATAAGTCATCCTCAGAAACTTCCATA
>JALOOP010000476.1 GCA_025454315.1 Oculatellaceae cyanobacterium Prado106 | reverse complement strand
GGAGGTGGGGGGGGTGGGGGTGAAGTAGAGCAGGATGGCTCCGAATAGGGCGGCGCTGCCCAGGAGCAGCGGACGGGTTTGACGGGCGGTGACGGCGGGGAGGGCTTGGTACCATTGCCAGAGGGCATCGAGGAGGAGGGTGAGGGCGATCGCAGCCGCAACCGCACAGATGATCCGAAAGCTGTGCTGAGTGTAGCGACTAGGCAGTTGTAGGCGGAACAGCAGAGCATGGGCCAGGAAGAACCAGCCCAGTGAGGCCAGAATCACATCTACCAGGAGCTTGACCTGGGGGCGGATCTGGTGCAGGAGGGGGATGCGATCGTGAAAGCGACCCAGCAGGGGCAACAGGAAGCCAGCCAGCAGCAAGGGCGGCACCCAGAGTGTGGGGAAAATGCCGCTGCGCTGCCAGCTTAGCCAATATTCCAGCGGCGGGACAAAGTAGCGGACCCGTCCCTGGTCGGCAAATTCGGGCATGGGACGGGCTTCAGCGGCGGTGAGGATAGGGCCATATTCTGAGGTTTGTAGGGCAAAGGGGAGCAGGACGAGGAAGGCGGTGATCAGTCCGGCGGCGACGAAGCCCCATTCACCGCGAGTCTGGGGGAGGCGAATTCGGCCTTTTTGCCATTCCACAAAGTTCAACACCAGGACACCACAGCTCAGCAGCAGCGTTTGGGGATAGAACAAGCCCTGGAGCAGCAGAGTAACACAGCAGGGCAGCAGCGATTTCCACAGAACGGGCTTTTGGGAGCGCTGGAGCAGGAAGTAGAGAAATGCGGTAAACATCGGGTAGAAAAAGGCTCTGGGAGTGCCGGAGGCCAGGTCGTCTTTGATCCAGAGGTTTTGGGTGAGCAAGAAGGTGGAGAGGAAGGCGGCGATCGGCACAGGGAATATCTGATAGCAAATGCCGAAGCAAAACCCAGTCGTCACCAAGCCCAGCCCCAAGGGAATGAATCGACTCAGCACCAGCGGATCAATCCCCAGTCCGGCGGTGATTCCATAAAACGTGGTGTAGCCCCAAGGCACAATCGAGCGGAAGTAATCGGCAATCCAATCGTTGCGGAACAGGCCGGGGTCGCGGAACTGCTGCATCCAAAAGACATGCTGCCTTGCATCGTCCTGTACCAGGTAGTCGCGGCCAAAGGAGGGTTGCATGACCAGCAGCATGTAGAGGAGGGCGATCGCCAAACTGGCCAGGAACCACCAGAAAACCTGCTTGCGGTTGGGGTTGGGGGAGAAAAGGGACATGAAGAGTTGCAAAAATAAAGATTGAAGATTCAGAGATTCAAGATTCAGGGATTCAGGATTGGCAGAGATCCTAGAGATCCTAGAGATCCTAGAGATTGGCACAGTAGTCCTGGAGGACTTCGACACAGCGGGCGATCGCACCCAAATGAGCAATCTCATATCCATGCGTGTTCTGGGTGGGAAAGCCCAGACAGGCTGCCCGTGCCACATGGCCAAACTTCATGGCAATGGAGCCGTCACTGCCAAAACCGCTGATGGTCGCCAGTTGCAGAGGAATGCCCTGGCGTGTAGCGGCTTGTCGAAGCTGCTGGTTTAACTCCTCATCGTACAGGCCATAGGCATCCTGGGAGAGCAACACGGGGCGATCGCCGTCCTGGATCGGGTATTCCGGGGAGAGCGGACAAATCTCTAGGGCAATCAGGGCATTGAGCCGTTGACGTTGGCTGAAGTACATGGCTCCCACGGCTCCGACTTCTTCTTTGGCCGAGGCGACCAGGTACAGATCGCAGGCGGGTTGGGGCTGGGATTCGGCGAGGGCAAGGAGAATGGCGATCGAGGCTTTGTTGTCCAGGGTGTAGCTGGCGATGTAGTCCTTCATCCGAAAGGGCTGCTTGCGATGTTTGCCGACGACAACCTTGGTGCCAGGACGCACACCCGCTGCGGCCAGTTCTTCGGTGGAGCATTTAGTTTCGACCCAGGCATTTTCCCATCTCAGGGGTTGGTCTTCTTGCTGGGCTTTTTGGGGCGATTCGTGGGAGACATGGCGCGACCCGAAGCTGAGGATGCCGCTGAGGGTTTGATGGTCACCTAGCAGATCTACCACGCCTTCGCCGTAGACCCAGGGATAGGAGCCGCCCAGTCGGCGGACTTCGACTCGTCCTTGTTGACCCAGGGTTTTGACAATGCAGCCAATTTCATCTTTGTGGGCGGTGATGGCGATCGCCCGTTCACTAGTCTGGCCGGGAATTTTGGCGATCGCATTCCCCGCCTCATCCAACCAAAACTCCAGTCCCAATGCCTGAAACCGGGTGGTTAACCAGCGATCGATTTCCTGCTCCGCCCCACTGGGAGAATGACACAGCACCAGTTCGCTAATGGTCTGAAACAACGAGTCAAAGTCCAAAGGTGAAGACTGAGAAGACATAGACACCCTTCCATCCCAACAATAAACAGCATCCCGAAAGAAACAGCATCCCGAAAGCAGCATCCCGAGACATTCTGAAAACTCTATCTCAAAACCATCCCAGACACCCCACTCTGAATAGACTGAACCCTACTCCTGCTATCGATAAACCCTTTCAATGTCCAGTTTTAACCGTGATCAGGTGGGAAAGGTGGCGAATTTGACCATTCGTGTTAACCAATGCACAGAAAACTCACGCGCTTTCTGGTACAGTCTTGAACGTTTCAAAAACGAACGTGAGGAACGACTGATGAGTAATCTTCTTCGTAACATTTTAGTGGGTGCTGGGATCGCAACGGTGGGGGCGATCGGCACCAAGGTCGCCGTAGACTATTTTAAGAACAAAGGGGAAGAAAACCCGCCCGATGCAGCCCAAGGCGACCAAACTCCCGCCACTGCTGAGGAAGTCAGCTACGCCAAGGTGGAAGATGCTTCTCTGCAAAAATTCCTGGATGTCAGCTTTGGCAATCCCGGTCGCTATGTGCCCACCCGCCCCGCCAAAGTCTTCGACTACCTGGGCAAGCAGTACATGGTGGTCTGGGCGCGTGACAATGAAAAGAACAAAAACCAAATGCTGGCCTTTGCCTACACTCCAGAAGGCCGCAAAATGATCGCCAGCGTTGGCTACACCACCCAAGCCACCGACTACAACATCAACCTGGCCAGCACGCCCTTTGCGGTTGAAGTCGCGGGTCAAAAGCTGACCTCGGGTCAAGGGGAAGCCGCTGGAGCTAACGATGTTGACTTTGTGTTAGCCGCTTAAGTCATCGGTTCTCTGCACATTCACAAAATCCCAGTCATTGAGGGCGAGGCACTGCTGTCCCCTGAGATGGCTGGGATTTTAATTCGGGTCATCTCACTTAGAAAAGCTCTTTCACCTGAAAGGAAACGTTATGAGCAATACTTCAAGAACCGACTGGGATAGAATCGATGCAATGTCAGATGAGGACATTGACACCTCTGATATTCCACCTCTTAGCGATGAGTTTTTTGCAAAAGCTAAATTGCGGATGCCTTCTTCTTCATTAGCGACTGTCGCGATTCGGGTTGATCCTGAAACGCTAGCTTGGTTCCAATCCAAAGGCGAGGAGGCAGAGCAACATATGGCGGCGGCTTTGCGAATTTATGCAGAAGCACAGAAGAATGCTGCTAGCCTGCGTCAATCTGCCTAATTAAACTCTGCCTAATTAAACAATGAGCCAGATTCAATCGCTTCATCAACAATCAATGGACTTTGCGGAAGCAGCAGCAGTTGCCCGATTAAGGGGTTCTTTGGGTCAATCGATAGCACGAAACCAAACAGTGTCGTGTTACTGTCCCATGATTCATCCCATGATTCAAATGTAACAAATCGGTGAAAGCAGTTGGCGATCGCACAGTGAGGTAATTTCTATAAAACTGGGCAGTGCGAAGTTCTCGGCTTAGTTAATTGCTAAAGATGAAAAATAAAGAAGGACATTCCAGCGCCAAAAGCGGATGGAATGTCCGACACTGGCTGAAAGACAAAATAAAATCAGCCAGAACCATTATGGAACTTTATCACCGGATCGAACAAATCCTGCTGGAACTCCGCCCCGTGTTTAAGCGGGAAGCCACGTTCGAGTGGTTTCTCCTATTACTGTGGGGGGTGTTATTGACGACGCAACCGCCCGCCGTCACCAGTTATCTCAACGCTATCGGGTTGAGTGAAGGGTATTATCATCAAGCTTTACATTGGTTCCATTCCCAGGCGTTCCGCGTTGATGAGTTGTGTGTTCAGTGGAGCCGATGGGTGAGCCAACATGCCTGTGTCGTTTGTTTACAAGGACGCAGGATGTATGTGGGAGATGGCATCAAGGTGGGCAAAGAAGGCCGAAAAATGCCAGGGGTCAAAGGACTGCACCAAGAGTCGAGCAATGTCAGTAAACCAGAATGGATTCGAGGACACTACTTTAGTGCTTTGGGGATTCTGATGGGACTGGAAGAAGCGGTGTTTGCAGTGCCTTTGGCGTTGAAATTACACGATGGCATTGAAGCCGTCAGCGAGTCAGAGCAAGCTCTGAGCTTAGTCGATAAGATGGCGGCATTGTGCATCACCTGTATGAGTCCAGGCAGCTATGTGTTGCTGGATGCTTACTATGCTTGTGCCAAAGTCCTGCAAGCTCTGCGTCAAAAGGAGTTATATCTGATTAGTCGAGTTCGCATTTCCACAGTGGCCTTTGCCCAATTTTGTCGCTGCCCAGGAAAACAAGGGCGTGGACGCCCCCGACAATGGGGTAGTCCCATTCATTTCCGTGATCTCTTTGCTCCCTCCAAAGCCTGTCAGCAGACTCAGGTTTGGCTGTATGGTCAGTTTATCAGTGTGGCGTATCAGGAATTTAGACTCGTTTGGGATTGCCCTAATACCTTGGTCTTATTTGTCCTCACCCAATTGCCCAACGGCAAGCAGATGATTCTCCTCTCCAGTGATACGAGCCTGACGGGGGCTCAGGTGGTTGCAGCCTATTGCCAACGGTTTAAGATTGAACTCTGCTTCAAGACCTTAATCCATTTGCTTGGGGGCTTTGCCTATCAGTTCTGGCTCAAAGGGCTACCTAAAACCTCGCAGTTCCCCAGTAATCTCCGCTTAGCAGATCATAGCCTGCCCCAGCAGAACCAAATTCAGCAGAAGGTCGAGGCGTTTGAACGCTTTGTTAACCTCCATGCCATTGCGCTAGGCATCCTGCAAATCTTGGCGCTTGAATTGCCCCACCGGGTCTGGCAGGATTTCCCCCGTTGGTTTCGCACCCTGCCTGAGCATGGCTATCCCAGCGAGCAGATTGTCCGTTTGACGCTCCAGCATCAACTGCCCAGGATTTTATTGAAAAGTAGTCCCACTCTACTTTTGTCTAAATTAATCGCGAATCGAGCCCCC
>JALOOP010000475.1 GCA_025454315.1 Oculatellaceae cyanobacterium Prado106 | reverse complement strand
GTTTTTCATCGTAGGATTTCCTGGTTGTTTACACTTGACTCAGAAAATCCTACTTTTTTTTGCGCCAGAAATCACCCCACAATTTTGCATTGCTCCCCCCAGTCTTTGAGAGGTGCCTATGGTCACGACTTTAACCGTGGGGGCTGGCTTTCCAGATGTGGCATTGCCCAATCATGAAAACGAACTTGTCCAACTGTCGAGTTTGACGCAGCCCAGTTTGATGGATCGCTATCTGGGATTTACCGATGGCTATCCGCTGATTGTGGTCTTTTATCGGGGGTTTTTCTGTCCGCGCGATCGCCAGCAACTCCCCCAACTCGTTCAGTTTCAGAATGAGCTAACGGTCAACTACTGCAAGCTGGTGACAATTAGTGTTGATGCGCCTCTGGTACAAGCCGCATTTCGCGCCGGGTTGGGGGCACAGTGGCCGTTTTTGTGCGATGAGTCGCGATCGCTCGTCCGACACCTGAATATCCTGGACGAAACCGAGGGCGAATATGCCTACCGTCCCCAGCCCTACACCTTTGTGCTACGCCCGGATCTCACGGTTCAGAGGATTTATAACGGCTGGTTTTTTGTCGGTCGTCCAACGATCGAGGAATTGCGGCAGGATCTGCGATCGGTGATGGAACGGCGATCGGACTATGCCTATGAAGCTTATGATACGCCTGCGGTGAAGCAGATTCGCATCCCTCAGCAGGAATGGGAAAACGGAGTGCCGCCCTTGGGCATGGCTGGGCTACCTGTGGGGCAGGGCATGGTGCGCTGGTTTGATATGAGAACTGGAAACGGTATGATCGCCCGAGATGAGGGCGGAGATGATGTTTTTTTCAACTTTACGGCTTTGCCGGGACAGGGATATCGCATCATTGCGGCAGGAACTCCGGTACAGTTTGAAACGATCCAGAATCCCTATGGCGTGACGGCTCGGAATGTGCAGCAGCAGTAGTGTTGAACAGAACCGTAGAATGCGTTAGCAGTAGCGCATCGGTGGGTCGATGCGTTACGCTCTGCTAACGCATCCTACGTTTAATGAGGATCTTGACGCGTGTCGGGGATGTTAATTTCTATCAACTTATGGATGATCTCTATCAGATGGACGATAACACCGATGCGTCCTTCGGATTATTCTTAATAGTGTTGCATCTGTAAATAAAAACTTTATGAAAACCTCTCAACATTCTTGTTTACTCTGTTCCCATTCCATGTTGCGTCACATTAACAAAAAGCAGATTTATTGGTATTGCAGTCATTGTCGGGAAAGCTTCCCTGAAGTCACTTCAAGCTGTGGCACAGGTAGTGCGATCGGGGCTCTCTCTGATCGGCTTCCGGCTCTGAGAGGATGAGCTTGGGGGGATTTAGGGGGCAAAAATCTTGCGAAGTCGATCAAGCGATGCGTCACACTCCGTTAAAGCATCCTACGGTTCTACAGTAAATTTTATAGGAATTGGAAATAGTGTTTTTGCGCGGCTTCGCCGCGCAAAAACACTATTTCCGATAAAGTCTCACTATTTCCGATAAAGTCTAGTGCCGATCTATCTCGTTAGTTGTTGGATTGCAGCGACCAAAACACCTGGATCGACGGGTTTGGTCAAGTGGTGTTGGAAGCCTGCTTGTAGGGAGCGTTCTTCGATGGTGGTGCTGGAGTAGGCGGTGAGGGCGATCGCCGGAATATCACCCTGGGGGAGCGATCGCACCTGTTGCAGCAGTTCATAGCCATTACAACCGGGCATGGCGATGTCGCTGATCAGCAAACGAGGTTGGAACTGGGGCAGGAGTCTGAGCACTACATCACTGCTATTGGCTGCTTGCACGATCGCACCCGCCGCCTCCAGAATGAGCACCAGCAGGTCTAATTGATCTGGATCATCATCCACCGCTAAAACTTTGATGCCGCTCAGTGGATTCTCCTGGGTCTGTTTCCTGACAGGTTCTGGCATCGCTACCGCAGTTTCAAGCAATGGCAATTGCAGCGTAAAGGTTGCTCCCTGACCTTCACCCGGACTCTCCGCTTGGATGGAACCGCCGTGTAGATCAACCAGGTGTTTGACGATCGCCAGCCCCAGCCCCAATCCATCTTTTGCGCCCGTGTTCTGCTGTCCTTGCTGATATCGCTCAAACATCACCGGCAAAAACTCTGGACAAATCCCTTTCCCCGTATCCGCAATCCGAACTTGAGCATAGGCGCGACTCATTTGAGACATCGAATGAGTCATCGAAGACTGCGGCAAACCCCGCTCCCCATCAAGATCAATCCACTCTAAACAAACCGAAACCTGTCCATGATTCGGCGTGAATTTAATCGCGTTGGTCAACAGATTGAGGATAATTTGCTGTAAACGATTGAAGTCACCCAGAATATGCGGTGGCGATGCCAGGTCTGTGGCCAGGTGAATTTGTTTGGCTTCGGCCATGGGGCGGACAATATCCAGCACGGCCTCAACAACGGCCATCAGGTTGACCGGGGCAAGGGTAATCTGCAGGTTGCCGCGCACCAGGCGGGAGATGTCCAGCAAATCTTCGACGAGTTGCACTTGGGCGGCGGTGTTGCGGGTGATGGTTTCCAAGGCTTTGGTGGCGATCGACTCTTCCAACTGGCGGGTTTGTAGCAAGGTCGCCCATCCGGCGATCGAATTCAGGGGTGAGCGCAGTTCATGAGCCACTACGGCGACAAATTCATCCTTGCTGCGGTTGGCGGCTTCGGCCTCCTGTTGGGCGGCCTGGGCAGTGGCCAAGAGTCGCTCCCGTTCGGCTTCTTGTTGTTTGGTGGCGGTGATGTCGATTGCTGCCAAAATCGCATAGTCGGGACGGGCAACGGCACCCGATCGATCAAAGAAGACTTGTTTACGAACTCGCAGCCAGCGCACTTCTCCGCTTGGCCACAAAACCCGATGCTCTCGGTCAAACCATCCGGCACCATTGGGGTCTAGCACCTGGGCAATGATTTGCTCCAGGTCGGCCTGGTCGTCGGGGTGGAAGGTGGCGTGAATCTGCGATCGGGTGATTACCCGATCCTCTGGGGCAAATCCGTAAAGTGTGGCGGCTTCGGGGGATAGGGTGACCTGGTTGAGGTGGTAGTCGAAATGGGCGATCGCCACGCCTGCCACCTGTACGCCTAGTTGCAGTTGAGCTTCTGATTTTTTTAATTGCTGTTCGTCGTGTTTGCGATCGCTAATATCCGTCGTACAGCCCACGACTCGCACCGCCCGACCCGAAGCATCGCGCACAATAAAGCCCTGATCCTGCACCCACACCTCATGCCCAGCCCGATGCCGCACCTGGTACTCCAAACAAAAGGAGATATCGGTACCCAAAACAGCCGATCGCTTTTGTTCCAGAAGGTTTGCTCGCTGGTGGTCTGGAATGAGGCTGAACCACCACTCGGGGGCGGGATCGGCTTCGGCGGGGGTGTAGCCGAACAGGCGGGTCAGTCCGGGCGATCGCTCAATGGTGTTTTGCACCAGGTCATAGTCATAGATGAGACAGTTGACGGCAGCGGCAGCCAGTTCAAAGCGCTCGTTTTGTTGCCGCACCTGTTGATACAATTCGGCCTGCTGAATGGCAATGCCAATTTGATCAGCCAACTGGCGCAGCAGTTCAATTTCAGTAGGTTGCCATTGTCGGGGGTGATCGCACTGACTCAGCACCAGCAGTCCCCAGAGATGCTCTCCCTGGATAATCGGCACCACCAGATTGGCGCGAATCTGAAACTGTTGCAGCATGTCGCGATGGCAATCGGTTAGACCAGCGGTGGTGACATCTTCGACGACCTGGATGCGTCCCTGACGGTATTCTTCGCCCTGAGTTTCCATGAAGTAGGTGTCCTCTACCTCTGCGTCCAATGCAGCAGGCCAACCTTCCCCAACGGACTCGACGACAATTTTGCCGCTAAAGTTGGGGTTGAAGCGATAAATGAAGGCGCGATCGGCCAGGGCGAATTGCCGGACTGCATGGACTGCGGTGGTCAGAACTTGTCTCGGTTCGAGGGATTGGCGAATTTGTAAGGTGATGTGGTGGACGATGCGTTCTCGGGCGATCGCATTTCTAATACTTTCATCACGCTCCTGGATCTGGAGGCGCAGGCGGGCATTCTCGATCGCGGTTCGCATCGTCACCTGCAGTTGGTCGGGCGTGAGGTCGCTTTTGACCAGGTATTCTTCTACGCCGAGTTTAATGGCCTGTGCAGCGATCCGTTCATCGCCTTCTCCCGTGACCATCACCACGGGCGGAGTCACGCCGTTGACTTGGGCTTTGAGGCTTTCTAGAAAAAACAGTCCGTCCCCATCAGGGAGCTTGTAGTCCAGGAGAATAGCGTCGATGGTCTGGGTTTGATAAAGCTCTAGTCCTTCTTCCACAGACTCGGCTTCCAGCATCCGATACCCATGGCGATCGTCCGCCGTCAAGCAACGGCGATACAGTTCGCGATCGGGGGCGAAGTCCTCGACAATCAGGAGTGTATGCAGGGGACGGGTCATAGAAAGCTCTCTATAACTTTTGGGCAATTAAGGTTCTGAATTAAGGTTCTGAATTAGGGTGCTGGATTAAGGTGTTGAATCCAAGTTGATGAATCAGGTTGGGGGGAACGGTTGGGGAGTGGTTGGGCGATCGCAACTCACCTCTCCGTTAGATTACCAAGAATAGGATGAACCTGCCGCCCTGTCGTACACCCTAGGAAATAGTATCTGCCAAAGTATAGATTTTGTTTATTTCCCAGAGGGACAATAATCAGGTCAGTGTCAACCCGCCCGTAGATAAAGCGCAGGCTATAGCCCAAGCCCATCCATGGCTAGGTCGGATATGTTCCTGCAGGGATGAGGCTCATCTTGAACCAGTATTCAAAGAATATCTGCACCGTCCGCCTCAGTTGGTGGACATCGATCGGCTTGATCAGATAGCCGTTCACCCCCTGCTGATAGCAAACTTCCACGTCCTTGGGATTGGAGGAGGTAGTGAACACTACAATGGGAATCGTCTTTAGGATTTCGTTTTGTTTAATTTGCCGCAACACTTCCCGCCCATCAGTACCCGGCAAATTGAGATCTAGCAAAATCATCGCAGGACGCGGCGCTAGGCTAGCATCGGCATATTCCCCGGTCTGATAGAGAAATTCCAAGGCTTCATCGCCATCGGAGCAGCGATAAATCGGATTGGGAATGGCCGAACGTCGAGCAATCCGCTCAAAGGCCACAAAATCTTCGTCGCTATCCTCAATAACGAGCAGGGACAATTGCGCCGTTTGGACTGGAGTTTGAATCATAGATTTATTCTAGACTGGGGGGTGTTGGGCGGGGGGTGGGGGGTGGGGGGTGTGGGGAGTGGGGAAATTCTTTGATCTTTCGTAGCTCTCCTCATTGATTTCCTTATATCGATCACCCTACATTGATTTTCCTACTTTGATCGCCACATCGATCGCCCTTTCCCCTTGTCCCTTTCCCCTTTCCCCTTAGATCGATCGCCCTTTCCCCTTTCCCCTTTCCCCTTAGATTGTCCATCCCAAAATCTCAGCAATCTGATTCGATAAGCTCAAAGGATCGAAGGGCTTGGGGATGATGCCTGCGATCGGGAGCGGTTCGGTGGAATCGGGGGCGATCGCAGGGGGTCTTGCGGTTAACAGAATTACAGGAATAGTTTGGGTTAGGGCGCTTTCCTTAAGTTGATGAAGTAACGTGAGGCCGTCTAGGTCGGGCATCATGACATCTAGGAGAATGGCATCTGGTTGCTCGGTGGAGGCTTTGACCCAGCCCTCGACGCCTGAAGTGGCTACCGTTACCGTCCAACCGCCTAGCTTGCTAAGACAGGCTTGAATGACTCTGGCCAACCGCTTTTCGTCATCAATCAACAGAACATGCTTGGCTGACATATATCGTAAGCCAGACTAAGTGAGCTTCTACGCCCTTTCAAAGTAACATCTCTTACATGATTACCATCTATCTGGAGGAATAGATAGAACTATGCCCCCGCTTGGTTGATCGGGAGCGTGAAGTAAAAGGTGCTGCCTTCTCCCAGGCGGCTTTCTACCCAGATTTGGCCGCCGTGAAGTTCCACAATGTTGCGGCTAATCGCCAGACCTAGCCCGGTGCCGCCCTGTTGTTGGGCATCGGAAAGTTCCGCTTGCTGAAACCGTTCAAAGACGAGATTAAGTTTGTCGGGGGGAATGCCTCGGCCTTGGTCTTGGACTTGGAACTGGACGACATCGCCCAGGCGATCGGCCTTGAGGTTGACCTGACTGCCCGGTGACGAGAACTTTAGCGCATTGCCCAGGAGATTGATCAGGGTTTGGACAATGCGATCGCCATCCACCCCAATCTCCAGATCCAACGGCTCGTAGCAAATCAACAACTGAGCCGCTTCCGCCAACAGTTGCAGCCCTTCCACCGATCGCCGCATCAAAGTCGCCACATTGCATCGGGCTTTGGTCAAGGTCAACTGTCCCGACTCCAACCGCTCCAGATCCAGCAGATCATTGACCAATCGCACCAGCCTTTCGGTGTCTTCTTTGGCAATGTCCAGCATTTCCTGGGTGGTTTCTGGGTCATTGTCCAGTCGTCCAGTGGAGAGCAACCCCAAGGCTCCGCGAATTGAAGCCAAAGGCGTTTTCAACTCATGGGACACCACCGAGAGAAACTCCCGCTTTCGTTGTTCAATTTCATAGCGCTCGGTGACATCTTCGATCGTGCCCACATGGCCCATCAGCACGCCGGAGTCCGACCAGATGGGCGCGGTAGCTGCTCGTCCAACGCGCAGGGTGCGATCGCGGTGAATATAGCGAATGTCTTCGATGAAAACGGATTGGGAGGTGGTGAAGGCCAACCACCGGGCTAACACGGGTTGAAAATCATCGGGCTGGATAAACCGATGCCAGCCGTTGCCCATGGCTTCTTCAAAGGTGTAGCCACAGATTTCCTGAGCGCGGGGATTGACGTAGGTGCAGCCGCCTTGAGCATCAATCCGAAAGATGCCCACGGGTGCTGCTTCACTCAAAACTCGAAATTCGGCTTCTACCCGCTGGCGTTCTCGGAGCTCTTGCTGAAGCTGTTGGTTGACCTGGCGCAGTTCTAGGGTGCGATCGCCAATCCGCTGCTCCAATTCTTCGTTGGCTTGCTGCAAGGCCATTTCGGTACGCTTGCGATCGGTGATATCCCGCCAGGACACGACAAAGCCATCTTCAAGCTGGGAGGCACACAGATCAAAGGCACTGCTAAACTGCGTCAAATCGGTGGGGGGATGCCGCAGGATCAGTTCGTAGCGCTGCGATCGCCCCGTATTCACCACCTGACAACAAAATTGGAAGATGTTCTCATAGTAGTTGTCTGGTATAAAACGGGAGAGGGATTGGCCAATTTGTTCAGTCGCGGTCATTCGGTTTGAAAGACAGGCCGCAGTATTGACATATTCCACCACAAAATCAATAATCTTTCCCTGCTCATCTCGGACGCTGCGATAAATCGCACAGCTATCGAGCATGTTTTCCAGCGAGGTGCGGAAGCGGCGCTCACTGCGATCGAGCTGTTGACTCAACTGTGTTTTTTCAATGCCTTGACGAATGGCCAGCCTCAGAGTTTCGGGCGTAGTTTTGCCTTTCACCAGATAGTCAGACGCGCCGCTCTTCATGGCTTCTACGGCGATCGCCTCACTCCCCTGTCCGGTCAGCATAATCACAGGCAAATGTAGTTTCCCCCACCGCTGCTGAAACTGTTGCTGAAACTGTTGCTGAAACTGTTGCTGAAA
Source organism: Oculatellaceae cyanobacterium Prado106 (assembly GCA_025454315.1). GTDB lineage: Bacteria > Cyanobacteriota > Cyanobacteriia > Elainellales > Elainellaceae > Prado106. Next base: position 1,156 of record JALOOP010000475.1, on the reverse strand, counting down.
CTGCTGCTGAAGCTGCTGCAAAAACTCCAGCCCGGTCATATCCAACAGCATAAAGTCCAACAAAATCACATCCGGCAAACTTTGCTGACACCGCAACAGCCCCTGCTGACCTGATTCGGCCTGCACAATCTCATACTCATAGGCGGCATCTTGCTGCAAGTAGCGGCTGTAGATTTCCTGATCGCTCAAAGAATCATCCACGATCAGGAGGGTCAGTTGCGGAGTCGTCATGGGTAGCCAATTTTCTGAGGGGGAAGAACACTAGCAATAAACCAGTATTCCACCAAAAGCTGCATGTTGCTTCTAAAAGTTTCGGTGCTAATGGCTTTGACAATGTAGCTATTGAGGCCCAACTGATACAAGCTGGCCACTTCTTCGGGTTCACTACCGTTAGACAGCGCAATCACCGGAATCGAGCAAAGATTCGGATGTTGCTTCAACTGTTTCAACACCTCCTTACTATCCGTTCCCGGCAGATTCATGTCCAGCAGAATTAGAGAAGGACGGGGCGCAAGGTTCGGACGGGCGTAGGGTTCCTGACAAAACAAAAAATTCAGAGCATCATCGCCGTCCACAGCCCGACGCACCTGGCAATGAACGGCAGATTGCAGCAAAATTCGCTCAAACGCGACAAAGTCTTCATCGCTGTCTTCAACAATCAATAGAACGGGAGGGGGTGAATCAGTCATCTTACCTTGTTGATGAGAGAGCAGTTAAGGAAAGAACGGTTAATTAAAGAGCGGCTATTGTGTTCACACGAGATTTTGAGCGGCTTCGCTTCGGGGTTTTTCGCCCCCTAAATCCCCCAATTCTGGGGGACTTTGAAGCTCCTAGACTGTTTCAGCGGTTCCCAGTCCCCGTAGGGTGCATGGAAACGCAGTGGTAGCTTGCTTCTCGCAGGGTACGCACCTGACCTATGTGCGAAGGCAAGTAAGCGGACTCTACACTCCAAAACCCCTAGATATTTCCAGCTATTTTTCTTCATTGAATTCACCACCGATATCATTTATTCGTGGGTGAGTCTGGAGCGCAGCCGTTGTTCAGTTTCTCAGTTCAGTTTCTTAGAGCGCATTTCTAAAATAATAATTAAGCAGTTTCATGCTGTTCACCTAAGCGTTGCAGCATCAATCGAATCATTGCACCTTGGATCATGGCT
>JALOOP010000474.1 GCA_025454315.1 Oculatellaceae cyanobacterium Prado106 | reverse complement strand
AAACGGGAACTCAGCGATCGCAAATCCTCCCCCGCCCCCGAAGATCCCGGAGGTTCCCTGTCGCTGCTGCAAACCACCTTCGAGGCCACCGCCGACGGCATCCTGGTGACCAATACCAAAGGTAATGTGCTGAACTTCAACCAAAAGTTCACCGACCTCTGGCAAATTTCCGAAACCGACATTGCCGCCAAGGGCAAAACCCACTCCCTCAGCTTCGTCGAACCCCTGCTCAAAGACGCGGATGAATTTGCCAAACGCATCGAAGAACTCTACGCCCAACCGGACATCGAAAGCTGCGACACACTAGATCTCAAGGATGGCCGAATTTTGGAGGGGCGATCGCGTCCCCAGCGCATGGGCGACACGGTGATTGGCCGAGTCTGGAGCTTCCGAGACATCACCGAGCGGCAGCGCAACGAGGAGCAAATCCGCTATCAAGCCTCCCATGATATGTTGACCGGGCTACCCAACCGCCTGCTCTACAACGAACGCCTCTCCGCCGCTCTAATCCAGGCTGAGAAAAACCAAACCCAGCTTGCGGTGATGTTCCTGGACTTAGACCGCTTCAAATTAATCAACGATACCTTGGGTCATGCGGCGGGAGACTTGCTGCTCCAGGGATTTGCCAACCGCATTTCCCAGTGCCTATCGGGACATGATACGGTCGCCCGTTGGGCTGGCGATGAGTTTACCCTGCTGTTGCCCCAGATCAAAGGGGTGGAAGATGCGATCGCGATCGCCCAAACCATCATGGAAGCCCTCAAAGCCGAATTTGAGTTAGAAGGCCGCAACCTCCGGGTCAGCAGCAGCATCGGCATCGCCATCTACCCCACCCATGGCCAAGACGGCGAGACGCTCCTAAAAAACGCCGATGCCGCCCTCTACCGCGCCAAAGAAGCCGGACGCAACGGCTACAACCTCTACAATTCCAACATCAACTCCGACGCCTCTGCCCGCCTCACCCTGGAAAGCCACCTCCACCGTGCCCTGGAGCGCAACGAGTTCGCCCTCTACTACCAACCCCAAGTCAACGTGGTCACGGGCGAAATTATTCAAATGGAGGCTCTAGTCCGCTGGCAGCATCCCGAAATGGGACTGGTGCCGCCGGGAATGTTTATCCCACTAGCAGAGGAAACTGGACTGATCGTGCCTTTGGGGGAATGGGTGCTGCGAACTGCCTGTGCCCAGAATCGCGCCTGGCAGCTTGCGGGGCTACATCCCATCCGCGTCGCCGTCAACCTCTCCGCCCATCAGTTCAAAGAACCCAAGCTGATGGACATGATCAAGCGCACCCTGCGCGAAACCCAACTTGACCCCGCCTACCTGGAGCTAGAAATCACCGAAACCACCGTCATGAACGACATGGAACGCACCCGCCTGATCCTCCAGGAACTCCATGAAATGCGGGTGTCGATCGCCCTTGATGACTTCGGCACCGGATATTCCTCCCTCAGCTACCTGAAAGCCTTCCCCTTCCATACGCTGAAAATCGATCGCTCCTTCGTCTGTGATGTCACCACTGATCCCAACGACAAGGCGATTGTGGCGGCGATCGTCGCTATGGCCAAAGTCCTCAACCTCAAACTGGTGGCTGAAGGGGTGGAGAACAAAATGCAGGAGAACTTGCTGCGATCGCTCGGCTGCGAAGAAGTCCAGGGCTATTTCTTCAGCAAACCCGTCACCGCATTAGAGGCCACCGAACTCCTCAAGCGCAACGACTTACGAACCTCAGAACTGACTTCAGAACTGACTTTAATGATGTAAATCCACCAGCCTCTCCCACCTGCTCGATTCCGACCTTCTCGATCTACAACAAGAACCGTCTGTTAGCATCTTGTCTGTTAGCATCTTATAGATGTCAATCTCCAGTAGATGTCAATCTCCAGGAAAACAGACTCCAGGAAAATAGACTCCAGGAAAGCAGACTCCAGAAAAGCAAAGTGGATGCGTAAAACTGAACTTCTTCCGTAAGGGTAGGGGTTTGAGTTGAAGTTATTCAAGAAGTAGGGAGTAGGGAGTGGGGAGTGGGGAAGCGGTGGTTGAAGACATCAGTCTTCGACGTTTAACCCCAGTAACCTCACGGTTCAAGTCCTGCTGTCTCCCAAGCGTTGTAGTAAGTTCGGTGGAGTGAAAGGGCTAGGTTATGGGCGTGGTGATTGCATTTATAAATCAGAAGGGAGGATGCGCCAAGTCAACAACGGCGGTTCATTTTGCCCAATGGCTCATCCGCGAGCAGCACAAAGCCATCCTGGTCGATGCGGATGCTCAGCGGTCTAGCTCGATTTGGCTAGAGTCCCTAGAAGACAAAATTCCCTGTGAAGTCGCCCAGACTTCGCAGGAACTGCTCGACTGCATTCCCAAACTCGCAACCCAATACGATCAGATCGTGGTAGACGGCCCCGCTGGACTCTCCGAAGCCACCAAAGCAATTCTCATCAAAGCCGACCTGGCGGTGATTCCCTGCCAACCCACGGGCGTTGATCTGCGGTCAGCTTCCGATGCCATCCGCCTCATCCGTCAGGCTCAAGGCGTGCGAAAAGGCGCACCCAAGGCCGCCGTTTTTCTCTCTAGAGCCGTAAAAGGCACCCGTTTGAAGGACGAAGCGCTGATCTCGCTGAAAGACATTGGCGTTCCCATTCTGGACACGGTGATTCACCAGCGGCAGGCGGTCGCCGACACCTTCGGCCAGGGCGCAACCGTCTGGGACTTGTTGGGGTCTGCTGCCGCAGAATCAGCCGAGGAGTTTGATCTGTTGTTCCAGGAGATTTTGGAGATGAGTGGCGAGTGAGAGGGGAAGGGGAAAGGGGAAGGGGGGCGATCGCAGTCTAGAACTTAGAAATCTAGATCATTCACTCAGTTGGTTCGTCTGAATGGGTGAGTGCTAAATCAGAGTCACTGCCTATATTGGAAGAAGATAAGTGACGTTCATGAATGACCTGGCAGGGGGCTGCTGGGTCTTTTTTTTGGGCTAAAAATTCAGTTGAATTTCAATCAAATTCATGGTGTGGGGGATGGATGGGATGAAGCAAGGGTGAACCCATTTAGCCCGATCGGATCACTCAGTCTGGCGACCTGATGAGACGAAGACCGTGAACGAGGCAAACCTTATAGTAGAAAACGATAAGTGACGTTCCAAGACCTGGCAGGGGGCTGCCGGGTCTTTTCTTTTTGACGAGAGGGGCTAAGAACGAAAATAGACTCCCGACTATTGGGAGTCTATTAATCCGCAGTTCCCTAGCTTTTTGAGAGAAAACGGGTGAGTTTAGATTCAACCTTTTGTTAGAGGGAATCACTCGGTAGGGTCATCTGATAAGACGAGGACTGCAAGCGGCGCAAACCTTACAGTAGAAGACGATAAGTGACGTTCCGAGACCTGGCAGGGGGCTGCCGGGTCTTTTTTTGGGGATTTATCGCAGTTCTTGAATCCGCAAAAATCTAAAGCTTTTGCAGAGGATGAACCTGCGTCGGGTGGCGCTCCAGGAAGCGATGTTTTCCCCATTCAGCCGATAAAGAGGGCATGGTTTTAAGCTGGGAAGTGCTATCTCTTAAAAGATAGATAATTCAGAATAGAAAAATACTTCTATCGGTGGGAACAAATCCTATTTCGGATACGTCTTCCAGGGATTTTAATTAGACTTCATTAACAGTAACTCCATTACTTCTTTTGACCTATAAACTCAGTTCCAATTGATATGACAGTTGTAAAAGAGACTACTTTTTTGGCAGTCAATTGGACACAACGCTATAACTGAAACATGAGAGGCGAAGGAACGGCGAACCAAGCGAAACCGACTTCCAGCGGTGACATTGGATGAAGTGTAAGCCTTCGGTTATCCCTACAAAAACATTGCGGAATTCAAATTCCAGAAGTGTAGGTAGTGATTAAGAAGCAAGTTCACCTCAGCGCTCAAGGCTTACGAAATCACTCTTCAAGTTCATCAGCTTGGGAGTCAAAAATCGAAGCGGTTCCTGTTAACAAAAAATGCTTTTACTTCTGTCTCAACAACTCGAAGTAAATTGCAGAACTCTCGAAAATCGGTTCATTTTCTATCCACAAGCAACTCAACTCAACAAGGTTCTGTACTATGAAACTCAATCTGAAAGCCGCTGCATTGTCCGTTCTCGCGATCGCTCCTGTCTTCCTGTCTGCTGGCATCGCTTCCGCCCAAACCCAACCTGCCACTCGCGGCATGGAAGGGAGCTACCTGGGTGGTGGTGCAAGTGTTGGCTTCAGCGGCGACGCAGTGGACAACGATGCTAATGTCGGTGGTCATGTCCAAGGCCGTCTCGACATCCCTGATGCACCCGTCTCCGTCCGGGGTTCTGCCCTCATCCAAGACAGCGTTGCCTTAGTTCCTACGGTGACCTTTGACCTGGGTGTGGCTCGCAACACGAACCTCTACCTGGGTGCAGGCTACTCCTTCGTGACCGATGAAGGCAAAACCTCCCTGCTAGGCAACCAAAACTCGGTAGTGCTGAATGCTGGGGTTGAAACCGCCGTTCACCGCAACGTGGCCATCTACAGCGATGTCAAGGTGGGTCTAGACGGTGTTGAAAACAGCAATAGAACCCCGGTTGCGGTTCAAGTCGGCGCTGCTTACCGCTTCTAGGTTCAATGCTTCTAGGTTAGTCTTCCGAGTTTAAGGGACAATGCGATTGGAGGTGTTTCACCTCCAGTCGCATTTTGCTGTGAGGTGAGCGGTCGCAAGCTGAGGCGACAGTTTCATAAAATATTTCGGTTTGAACTCAGCAAAGTCTGCTAACATTAATAATCCAAAGGGTGACTGGCGCAATGGTAGCGCATCGGACTCTTAATCCGCTGGTTCTGGGTTCGAGTCCCAGGTCACCCATTGACATATAAACGTTCTAGGATTTGGGGATTGATTGTCTGCCGTGAGATGGGGCGATCGCTGTCCGCCAACATCCTTGAATGCTTGATCCAAGAAGTTTTGGAATAATTGCTAGATCTTAGGCAGATTTTAGGCAAGTTTTAGGCACGCCGTTTTTAGAAATGCTGAGAGTGGCGATCGCACTCCTTCACCAGCTAGACAGAACCTAGATAGACGGGTTGCCTTGGCTGCGATCGCTTTCCACCCCAACCAAAAGCCCCGCCAGTTGTAAGCTTGCGGGGCTTTTTTGTATTCCTAGGGAGAGTCCAACCATCATTTCTTTTCTCTGGCCACTGTTTCCCTGGCCACTGTTTCTCTAGCCACTGCCATCAAGCGCTGTTCTACCATATAAGTCCTTATGCAAAAATCTTTACCAATTAAGGAATGGTGTAAAAGTCTAGGCAAAGTTAATCACATATTCCTCCCCAAAGCCTTTGATCACCTGTT
>JALOOP010000079.1 GCA_025454315.1 Oculatellaceae cyanobacterium Prado106 | reverse complement strand
TTCTTCTTCGATTAATTCTAGAGATTCGTCTAATCTCCCCTTGTTGTTTCCCCTTTCGCCTTCCATTAAAGAACTCTGAGCAGGTCTAGGAGAGATTCCTGTTTCTTTCCCTAATTGATTCTATTTACTCTAAGGATCGATCCAAGATCTCCCTAAGAATCGATCCAAGATCTCCCTTTCCCCTTTCCCCCTTTCCCCCTTCCCCTTCCCCTCTCCTACTTCCCCAAATCATCCTCACCCCCCTCTCCTACTTCCCCAAATCATCCTCACCCGGTTCAGGCTGGAAGTTAGCCAGGAGGCTTTTCAGGCTCATGCGGTAGATGTGGGGCCAGCCGCCGTTGGTTTCGATGTCGCGCAGTAGGGCGTAGAGTGCTTGGCGGTTGTCGGGCAGGGAGGCTTGGAAGAGGCCGTCGCGGATTTCTTGGTGGAGCGATTCTAGGAGTCGGAGGATCGCTAAGAGGTCTTGACTGTTGCCCTGGCATTTTTCAGCGGTGGCGTGGACGGTTTGGGCGATCGCAGCCAAATCCTTTGCCAAATATTCGCGTTCTGTCTCTTGCCCCATTCCACCCTCTCTCGGTTCACGCACATTATTTATCCTTGAGTTTTTTCGATCTCCGACGATGAGCCAGCAAGGCTAACTCACCGCACCGGGAACCCACTTCCTTCTAGAAGCCTTCTCACTGTAGGTTTTCTCAGAATTTTCTGGAAGCCCTTTACTATAGCAAAGTCTTGAATTGCAGAAAAAAAGTCCTGGATTAACCGCCGATATTGGTCAAGGTTGTAACAAATCTTAGGGATAGATACTGTACCCCAACCCTCCAAACTTAGATTGAATCGACCAATACCATCCGTGGCTCTAAAAAGGGATCAAGGTCTTGTAAAATCGGTATGAAGCGTCCATGCGCGACTTGCCATCTGCTGATTGATGGATCAGAACGAATCAAATGAGCCATTCTGACCCTAGAGATAGACCCTCTAGAGTTAGACCCTTGATTCGGTGGATTGATTCCAAGAATAGATTGAAGCGATGGTTTAATTTCCGACATTGCTCTCTGTTGGCAATGCCCTATTCCCCAGGAATCCATATTTATAAGATCACACTGGTTGGGATTTCACATTAGATACTAGAGGTTGACCATGAGGTATCGTGCTTTAATTGCTGCCCTCCTAGCAGTTTGTCTAGGATTTTTAACGGCCTGTAGTGAGGGGCCAGCGTCCGCAAATGTTGCTTTGACCTACGACCAGATTCGCGGTACGGGTCTTGCCAACAACTGCCCTCAACTTGAAGAAACGCGACGGGGAACGATTCCCATCGATCGCGGCCAAACTTACGTCATCAGAGGCTTGTGCCTAGAACCCACGAGCTTCTTTGTCAAAGAAGAATCCGCCAACAAGCGTCAGGAAGCCGAGTTCATTGCCGGTAGACCTCTGACCCGGTTGACCTCTTCCCTCGACCAGGTGAGTGGCAAACTGCTGCCCGGTGCAGATGGTAGCCTCACCTTCCAAGAAGAAGATGGCTTTGACTTCCAGGCTATCACCGTGAAGCTGCCCGGTGGCGAAATGTATCCCTTCCTGTTTACCATCAAGGGCTTGACCGCAAAGAGCCAAGCAGGCTTGGACAGCATCAGCACCGCCACTGACTTTGAAGGCGAATTCCGCGTTCCTTCCTACCGGACTTCCAACTTCCTCGACCCCAAAGGTCGCGGTCTGACCACTGGCTATGACAACGCGGTTGCCCTGCCAGCCCAGTCGGATGACGAAGAGCTGGTCAAGGAAAACATGAAGAGCTTCAACACGGGCAAGGGGCAAATCTCCCTGCAAGTGGCGAAGGTCAGCAGCGCCACGGGCGAAATTGCCGGAACCTTTGAAAGCATCCAACCCTCTGACACCGACATGGGCGGGAAGGAACCCGTCGATGTGAGAATCCGAGGACTGTTCTACGCGAGAGTCGAACCCGAAATTCTCTAATCGGTTCGCTGATCAACTTTGTGTTGATAAACTCGATGCTCAATTTGAGTGAATAACAGGCAGGCAATGGAATTCTCCATTGCCTGCCTTTTTAGATCTAATGAAGATTGGGAAGATAGTGAGGGATTCGTGGGATAGGCGTCTCGCCTGTCCGCGCTCTATGACAGGCGAGACGCCTATCCCACAGGAATTATCGGATTTCATCTTCAACTTTAGATTGGATGACTTAAAGTCCTTAGATTAGCTTCTCACGCTTTACTCAATGATCTAGTTCTGAGGAGCGAACTTTGGTTATGTCCTCTGAAACATAGCGTCTGAAGTATCTGCGATCGCATGGTAGAGCGTGTCGCGCTGTTGGGGCGATCGCCCCACTCCCACAATCGCGCCCCGCAATTCTTCCACCGTCATACAAGTTCCGCCCTTGGCTCCAGCCATGGTCGTAATATGTTCCTCCATCAAAGTGCCGCCAATATCGTTGCAGCCCCAGCTAAGCGCAGTCGCGGCTCCCTCTAAGCCCAGCTTGACCCAGCTTGGCTGATGGTTGACGATCCAGTTGCCTAGAAAAATTCGAGCGACAGCCATTAAAAGGAGCGCGTCTTCCAGAATGGGTTGGTCGCGTCCGACTCGGTGACGCATCGGTTTGGGGGCTTCCTGTCCCACGAAGGGGAGGAGGATGAATTCGGTGAAGCCGGGGTAGCCTCGATCGCGGGACTGCTGTTGGAGCGATCGCAACAGTCCTAAATGCTTGATCTGCTGTTCTGGGGTTTCAATATGGCCTGAAAGCAGAGTGCTGGTGGTGGACATGCCCAGCGAATGCGCCGTTTGAATAATTTCTAACCAGGTGGCCGAATTAATTTTTTCAGGACAAATGATTTTTCTAACCTGGTCGTCTAACACCTCTGCGGCGGTTCCAGGCATGGAGCCAACGCCAGCTTCTTGTAGAGCGGCAATCACGGCTGCATAGCTGAGGCCATCTTGCCGCGCAATGAACTGGACTTCCTGGGGCGAGAAGGCGTGGAGATGAAGATCGGGGAAGTGATCTTTGATAGTACGAACGAGGTTGACATAGTAGGGCAGGGCAGCGCCTTCGACCTTGGCTTCGGGATTGAGTCCGCCCTGCATACAGATTTCAGTGGCTCCCTGTTGTACCGCGTCGGTGGTTTTTTCTAGGATTTGGGCTTGCTCCAGCCAGTATGCGCCGGCTTCGTTGGCATCGCGGCGGAAGGCGCAGAAGCTACAGTGCTGTTCGCAGATGTTGGTGAAGTTAATGTTGCGGTTGATGACATAGGTGACGGTTTCGCCCACTTGCTGTTGACGGCATTGGTCAGCGGCTTGTTGAAGGGTGGCGATCGCACCTTTATCCGTTTGTTGCAGCAAGATTACCCCTTCTGCTTCGCTGATGTCTTGGCCGTTGAGGGCTTTGGAGAGGATCGTGTCGAGGGACGGGAGGGAGAGAGGGGCGATCGGCATGGAAAATTCCTTGGTGATGATTTCGCTTCGGCTGATGGGCTGGGGCGCACTGGTTAGCAGGTCTTTTTTCTAAAGTAACGCGAATTTGATAGACAAGAAGGAGAGAGGGAAAGGGGGGAACACAGATGCACACAGATGAACGCAGATGGAATGCAGATGGGGAATGGATAGGGGTGAGATGAATGGGATATTAGGGTGGAGGGGGTTAGAGATTCTTTATGGGTTTGGACTCCTCGATCCCAGAGTAGGGGTGTTACCCCTCACCCCCATTGCGGTTCCCTGGAATACACTGATTCAGTTCTTTAAATTTTTATGTAGAAAACCCGGAATACCCTCTTAAGGCTAGAAGAGGGGTTCAATCCTGATTCTGGGGCAAGGAACTGGGACAACCCGAGAGAGGAGAATTTTCTGCACCTCACTCTTCTCATGTCCGATGTTCTGTCGTTCTACTTGACCAATTGCATGATTTTCTGCAAATCCAGTGTGATAAATTCCCTGCTGCCCCTTATACTTTTGGCAACTGTATGCATCCGCTTATGCAGCGGATGATCATCCAAATTATTTCTCAAATAAGAGGAATTCAATGAGGGGAATGCTGTAGCGAGATGAGGTGGGATGCCATGATCGGCGATGAGATCAGGACGTTTCACTCAATCTTAATACATCTGTTCTTAATCCATTCGCTTGGGCATGATCTCTCTAGATATTTTTCTAGACAGAAGCGGGTTCAAGCGGTTTAATGAGCTTTGATTTCTGGGTAGCAGGATTTGTAACGCAGAACGCTGCATATCCCCCAAATTCAATCAGGCAGCTTCGATTAGATAGCTTTAACCAGATAGCTTTAATCAGATAGCTTTAATCAAACAGCTTCAATTAGATTCAATCTATTGGCTTCCCATTTCTAAATGTATTGCTAGCGGGACAAAACTTATGACGGCGGCACTCAGATCCGATTATCCACAACGGCGGCTCCCCACTTCGGGAATGCCACCCACCCAGGGCTTATCCGCCTACCCCGATCCCCGCTATCCTTCTCGCTCGGTGCGTCGGACACCCGGATTGCCGCCCGTCGTCTCCCCGCCCCCCCTCTCCCGCTCTGAACGGCGCGATCGCCTCCAGTCCCCCCCCTATACCTCGCGCAAGGCCGCTCCTCCAATGTCGCGTCCAGTGGTGCGCTCCCTGTCTCGCCGCCGATCGCTGCCCATTTGGCTCAAGCTACTGGTGCGCCTCCAGAAAACCTCCTCATTGCTCACCTATCTGATGATTGGCTCTGTGCTGATGACCTATGGCTGGACCGTCTTTACCCAACAGCGCTGGGGACATGAGTACCGCCATTGGGAATCTCTGCAAAAGCAAGAGCAGCAGTTGCTCGCCACCAATGAAGTCCTCAAAAACCAAATGGCGCAACAGGCTGAAAGCCCAGCCGTGGGTCTAGTCAATCCTGATCCCGCCAACATGGTGTTTCTCGCTCCGGCTCCGCAACGTTCTACCGGACAATCGAGCGCCGAAGCCGCATCCCCTGAACCTGTTCCGGTACGTCCTCTCGGATATTAGGGCCGGACATTAGGGTCGGATATTCAGATCAGTTTCTTAAAAACGGCCTCTCAACAAACTTGTTTCATCCTTGCTGAGTGCAGAGTGCTAAAAGCTGAGTATCATTCTCTTCTGGCCACTCCCCACTCCCCACTCCCCACTCCCCACTCCCCTCATGGCGCTCTCCTTCCCCCCCGTTCCCCCGCCCCGGCGACGATCGCCCCAACTCCCTCCCGCATCCCCGACTAGAGGAATGCCTGCGAGAGGAACACCCGGTGGCGATCGGGTTAATTCCATGCGTCCCCCAGGGAGAACATCTGAGAGAACATCTGGGAGAACGCCTGAGAGAACCACTGGGAGAAGCACTGGGAGAACAACCGAGAATGGCATGGGACGATCGAGACTGAGAGGAAGACCGCGATCGCCCCACCGCTTCGATCCCCAGACGGTCTTGACCGGGACTGCGAGCCGGAAACTCCCTGCTCAAACCAAGTCCCGTATGGTCATGGTCTGGAGCATTTTAATGTTTGGCATTCTGCTGCTGTCGCTGAATTTGCTGCGGATTCAGGTGATTCAGGCTCCGATGCTGCGTGAACAGGCCAAAGCCCAGCAGATGATTGCCACCAATGCCGCCGCCCCCCGACGGACGATTGTCGATCGCACCAATGATGTCCTGGCCATCGATCGCCCGGTCTATACGCTGTTTGTCCACCCGATCATGTTCAAGGAAACCCAAGAGACGATCGCCGCTGATCTGGCTCCTCTAGTGAATCAGCCTGTGGGAGCGCTCCTGGAAAAGTTTAAGCAGGGAGAAACGGGCATTCGGATTGCCGATACGCTGACGGAAGATGCGGCCAATCGGATTCGAGAACTGCATCTAGATGGCCTGGATTTGACCCAGGAGCAGCAGCGCCTCTATCCCCAGCAGGACTTGTTTGCGGGTATTGTTGGCTTTGTCAATCAGGATCGCCAAGGCATGGGGGGTGTCGAGCTAACCCAGGAGGAGATCCTCAAGCGTCCGGATAGTGCAATGCAGTTAAATCGATCGGGCGATGGATCGATTATTCCAATTGACCTGCCCGAAGGCTTCCTGCAAAAAGACGAACAACTCCTCAAGCTAACGGTCGATAGCCGTTTGCAGCGCGCCACCCAATCCTTTGTTCAGAAACAGGTCGAAGCCTACAACGCTAAACGGGGCACGGTTCTGGTCATGGATATCACGGATGGCTCACTGATGGCGATGGCCTCGGAACCGTCTTTTGACCCGAATAAATATTACGAGGCCAAACCCGAAGCGCTGAAAGACTGGGTATTGACCGATTTGTATGAACCGGGATCAACCTTCAAGCCGGTAAATGTGGCGATCGCGCTCGAATCAGGCGCAGTCCAGGCCACCGATACCTTTTATGACGAAGGGGCAATCGAAGTAGACGGCTGGCCCATTCAAAACAACGACTTTGAGTCCGAGGGCGGCAGAGGCACCCTGACGATCGCCGAAATCCTCAAATACTCCAGCAACATTGGCATGGTGCATATGATGCATCAACTGCAATCGGGGCTTTACTACGGCTGGCTCGAACGCCTGGGTCTGGGTCAAGAATCCGGGGTGGACTTACCGGGTGAATCCGCAGGCCAAACCAAAACCTACGCTCAGTTCACCGGATCGCCGATTGAACCTGCGACTACTGCGTTCGGGCAAGGCTTCTCTCTCACACCCATGAAGCTGCTGCAACTTCATGCGACGATCGCCAACGGCGGCAAACTCATCACCCCCCACGTCGTCCAGGGACTCTACAGCCCCGACGGCAAACAAACCTGGCAACCCCAGCGCCCCGTACCCCGCCAAATCTTTTCCCGCCAAGTCTCCCAAGAAGTCATGCAAATGATGGAAGAAGTGGTCAGCGATGGTACCGGGAAAACCGCCCAAATTGCCAATTACCGCATCGCAGGCAAAACCGGAACCGCCCAAAAAGCCGATCCCAGCGGCGGCTACATTGACGGTGCCCGGATCACCAGCTTCGTGGGCATTTTCCCCGCCGACAAACCTCGCTACGCTGTACTAGCCGTCTTTGACGAACCCCAAGGCGAAAATGCCTTCGGCGGCACGGTTGCGGCTCCCGTCGTCAAATCCGTAATGGAAACGCTGATCACTTTGGAGAAAATTCCTCCCAGTGTTGCCGTAACGCCTTAGAGCAGTCTTTTATCTTGATTGGAGAGACACACCGTCCTACAGGTCGCCTATTGGGGGTATCTGAATCTTCTGTTCCTAGTGCAGTTTATAGAAGCTGCACTGGGAATACAGGTTATTGCAAACCTGGTATAACTGGGGTATTACTGAAAGCCTTGAGACTGGCATCTTATCTAAAGGTGGCTATGAAAACTGCTATTTCACTTCCTGATTCAGTGTTTGAGGAGGCTGAGGGACTTGCTAAACAGCTAGGTCTGTCCCGTAGTGAGCTTTACACAAAAGCGCTTAAAGCGTATCTAAAGAAATACAACCGCGACCAAATCCTGCACAAGCTCAACCAAGTTTACTCAGAACAGTCTTCTGAGCTAGATCCGGGGCTGGCAAAAATGCAGTTGATGTCTTTGCCCCATGAGGATTGGTAATGTATCGGGGAGAGATTTGGTGGGCAAATTTACCTGATCCGGTCGGTTCAGAACCAGGATACCGCCGTCCTGTGTTGATTATCCAAGATGATGTTTTCACGCAAAGCCGAATCAGCACGGTGATCGTGGTCATTATCACTTCCAATACTCAACTAGCAGAAGCCCCTGGCAATGTCTTGCTACCACTAGGCGCAGCAGGCTTGTCCCGCGATTCGGTGGTGAACGTCTCTCAAATCATCACCGTCGATAAATCATTTTTGGTGGAGCGAATGGGTTCACTGCCCGACTCTTTTCAGGAAGAAGTCGATGAAGGACTCCGAACGATCTTAGTTCTTTAATCCCGTTTTCCATCATCTTGTTGCCCTTGAGCCGCATCCAGTTGCTTAGGAGTAGGCGGCAAGTAGCGATCGCACCCACCGTTGTCCTTGAGGCCAATCGCCCAACCCCGCAGCCGTGTCTAAATGCCCTGCATTTTCAATGATTTCTAAAGAGTGGCAATCCATTCGATGCGATCGGGGTTATCCCAATCCCGCTGCTCAACTCGGCGATACTCGGGATGCGATCGCTCCCACAGACTTTGCCAATGCTGGGGTTCCGAATTGGTGTAACCCGAAACCGTTAGGACTGTAATGGATTGAGCCTTTTGCATAGCAGCCTCTCTACATTACAAATCTGAGCAGACAGACGACCTTCAACTGGTTCATCTTCATCTTCTAGTAACCAAGTTTGCGCTTGGTCGTAGGTTTCGCTTTGAAACACGATTTTGTAACCCTTAGCGGGATCATGAACACAGCAATGTCCAGAAGGAGCACTGAGGAGCAATAGCAGATACGGTGGGGATAGCATGGGGTCGATCCAAACTTCGACAAAGTTGAGATTCCTCATGGAACTGTCCCCCAAAACTACAGAGGATTCTGCCGAAGTTTCCAGCCTGGTTTGACGACTTGGCGGCTACGAGCAATCACCAGACTCTCGTCGGGGACATCTTCGGTGATGGTTGAACCTGCGGCGATCGTTACCTCAGATCCCACAGTGATAGGCGCAACTAAGACACTGTTGGAGCCAGTTTTGGTGCGATCGCCAATCACCGTCCGATGTTTCTGCACCCCGTCATAATTGGCGGTAATGGTGCCTGCGCCGACATTGACTTGAGTTCCGGTTGTGGTATCGCCCAGATAGGAGAGATGGGCGACATTGGTGCGAACGCCCAAGGTGGAATTCTTCAGTTCTACAAAGTTGCCAATCCGGCAGCCCTGCCCCACTTCAACATGACCGCGCAGGTGAGCAAACGGGCCAATCCGCGCATTGTCCTGCACCACACTGTCCGTAACGACCGAATACATCAGCGTTACGTTTGCGCCAATCTGGCTATTTTCTATCAGACTGCCGGGACCAATGCGGCTTCCAGTTGCGATCGTCGTTTGTCCGCGCAGATGGGTTTCCGGTTCAATGATGACATCGGGTTCGATCTGAACGGTGTCTTCGATGGTGGTGGTGTCGGGGTCAATCAGGGTAACGCCTGCGGCCATCCATTGGTCTTTGATGCGGGTTTGTAGGATGGCGTAGGCGGTGGAGAGTTGTTTGCGATCGTTGATCCCCAGAATCTCCTGGTAGTCTTCCACATCGACCGCCATCACGGGTTCCATGAACTTGACCACATCCGTCAGATAAAATTCCTGCTGGTCATTGTCGCTTTGCAGCTTGGGCAACACCCGCGCCAACTCTGACCAACGAAAGCAATAGATCCCTGCATTCACCCGGCGATTCTGTCGTTGTGCGGGGCTGCAATCCCGGTCTTCGATAATTTGGGTCACCAGATTACTAGCGTCACAAAAAACCCGACCATAGCCCTTGGGTTCTGCCAGTTGTGCCGTCAGGATGGTAGCCGCGTTGCGATGGGATTGGTGGGTTTTTAGCAGAGCTTGGAGGGTTTCGGGACGTAGCAGCGGCACATCGCCGTTCAGCACCAACAAATCTCCGTCAAATTCCTGGAGATAGGGCATCACCTGCTGAACCGCGTGCCCTGTGCCCAACTGCTCAGTTTGCTCCACAAATTCTAGATCTGGATTGCTAGCCAACGCCTCTTTCACTACATCACTGGCATAGCCCACAATCACCAGTTGCCGAGTCGGAGCCAATGCCGACGCACAGCCCAGGACATGCTCTAGTAGCGATCGCCCCCCCAAAGGATGCAAAACCTTGGGTAATCGAGATTTCATGCGAGTCCCTTTACCCGCCGCCAAAATTGCTACCGCTACCATGATTGTTTGAATTTGAGGAGTTACACCCACGGAGTATACCAGAGTGGGGAGTAGGGAGTAGGGAGTGGGGGATCGAGTGAGGGGGAGAGGGGGGATGGGGAAATGGGGGAAGGGAGTTCTTGGATTTTTCTAAGGATACTTTGATGGTTCTTCTGAGGCTGACTCTGGGAGTATTCGCATGAGGAGATGGGCGTAGGGAAGGCGAAAGGCGAAAGAGAGTTCTTGAATTTTTCAAGATACGTCCATCGTGTTTCTTCTATGGCTTACTCTGGAAGCCTTCCTAGGAGGTTCAGAGTTCACTTCACCGCTCCCCCTTTCCCCTTTCCCCTTTTCCCTTTCCCCCTTTCCCTGCCCTTACTCCCCACTCCCCACTCCCTACTCCCCCCTATGCTGCTGCCACCTGTCGCCAAATGAACTCTGCAAAGCGGGACATGAGTTCGGGGTTGCGCCAGCCGTTGCGGGTTTCTTGCCACATCATTTCGAGGGCTTCTTGGGGGCTGAAGCATTTTTTGTAGGGGCGTTCGCTGGCGAGAGCGTCGTAGATGTCGATCAGTTGGAAAATTTGAGCTAGAGAGGGAATGTCGTTGCCTTTGAGGTTGTCGGGGTAGCCGGAGCCGTCCCAGCGCTCGTGGTGGTGGCGGATGATGGGAACGACGCCGCGCATGGTGCGGAGGGGTTGGCAGATTTGTTCGCCGATGAGGACATGCTGCCGCATGATTTGCCATTCGTCTCGGGTCAGGTGTCCGGTTTTGAGCAGGACAGAATCGGGAATGCCGACTTTGCCGATGTCGTGAAGATAGGCACCCCACATCAGATCGCGCATTTCCAGGCGGGAGAGGCCGAGGAATTGGCCAAAGGCTTTGCCCTGCATAACCAGACGTTCGCAGTGGTCGCCGGTGTTGGGATCGCGGCGCTCGATAGTACGGGCAATGGAAAACAGCACTTGGCTGGCATGGTCTAAATCTTCGTTGAGACGCTTCTGGCGAACCAGGGACTTGACTCGGGCTGAAAGTTCGAGTTGGTCAAACGGCTTGGACAGGAAGTCATCGCCCCCGGCTTCGATGCCTTTGAGGCGGGCACGGCGATCGTTGAGTGAAGTTACAAACACGACCGGGATCAGCCGCGTCTGTTCATCTTGTTTGAGTCGCCGACACACTTCGTAGCCATCTAAACCGGGCATCATGACATCCAGCAGGATGAGATCGGGATTGATATCGGTGATGGAAGCGAGTGCTGCCTTGCCATCCTCAGCCTCGATCGCCTCATAGCCATCGAGCGAGAGCAGTGCGGCTGCGGTCAGCCGACTGGAAGGATGATCATCCACAATCAGAACTTTAGGTTTATCAGAGTCGAAGCAATTCACAGGAACAACCCTACATGCGTCTGGTAGAAGACAACAAATTCATGACGAATTTGCCTATGTACACATCATCATTTAAAAAGCAATTCGTAATAGTAAGCTGTATACCAAACAATCAAGCTGCATCTTCCAATAGAGGGAGAAAATTTAATATTTCAAACCGATTTTCTGTCCCTAAAAGGGGATGAAGTTTCTCCAATCTGGACAATTTTCTGAATTTTTATGAAGCAAAAGTTAATTAACTCAATGGTTGCACGCTTTGATGATAGAGAGATTAAGCTAACGAACCTGTTAGCAAAACTGAATATCAGCATCGCAAATCTTGAGTGTCCTTGTTAATGGAAAACATCTATATCTACAAAAACATTTGTACTCAATTTCTCTAACTTAACAATTCAAAACCTGATTCCAAATTGGTGATGAGATGATTACGAACTCATGCTGCCAGCCGATGAGTCAGTCCACTATTCTTTGTGGAGTGAAATTGGGAAAGGGATAGATTTCTTTGAAGGATTTCTTTGAAGGATTTCTTTGAAGGATTTCTTTGAAGGATTTCTTTGAAGGAGAGATTAAATACATTCAAAGCAATCTATCTGGAATTCCTTTGATTTTGTTTATCCATTGGATTAGAAAATCGGTTGAATTGGAGCATTGAGAGAATGGGGGCGATCGCATTCCAAACATCAATGAGGCTCAGATCATCGTTTCTGGTCTGAAAATTCCGGTTCAATCTTGACCCACGATTTTGACAAAAACACACGCTTGCCTCCCAAAATTAAGTTCTGAATCCTTAATTCCGAACCGCATTGTCTCGCCCTGTCCCTCCCTTAAATTCCTGACCTTTCGTTAGACTATGTTCCCTTCAGTTTCTTCGACTTGGTTGCATGAGCATCTCAATGATCCACAAGTTGTCATTGTGGATTGTCGCTTTTCCTTAGCCGATTCACAGTTAGGACGACAGCAGTATGAATCCGGCCATCTTCCGGGTGCCCATTATCTGGATCTCAACCAGGACTTGTCTAGCCCAGTTTTGCAGCATGGAGGACGGCATCCGCTGCCGGAACCTGGGGTATTGGCGGCAAAATTAGCGGCGATCGGGATTAACTCCGGCGGCAGTCAACCGCCCAGCAAGGTGATTGTTTACGACGACTCGCGGTTGGCTTTTGCGGCGCGTTGCTGGTGGCTATTGCGCTACTTGGGGCATGACCAGGTTGCAGTGCTGGATGGTGGCATCAGTGGTTGGCAAGCCGCAGGCTATGGGGTAACCCAGGAAATGCCGCAGCCACAACCGGGGGAGTTTGTGCCTCGGGTGCGATCGCACTGGGTCATTGATTATGCCACGGTCAAAGCCCGTAAAGACTTGCCAGGAGTAGCGCTGATCGATTCTCGGGAGGGGGAGCGCTACCGGGGAGAACGGGAACCCATTGACCCGATCGCAGGCCATATTCCCGGAGCCATCAACTATCCCTGGCAGGAGGTAACCGATGCGGCAGGATATCTTATGCCGCCCGAAGCGCAGCAGCAGCGATGGTCAGCACTGGAACCCGAGTCAGAGATCATGGTCTACTGTGGGTCAGGAGTAACGGCCTGTGTGAATTTGCTGGCACTAGAATTGGCTGGCATTGAGGGCGGAAAGCTCTATGCCGGAAGTTGGAGTGATTGGTGTTCCTATTTGGGTGAGTAGGGAGTGGGGAGTGGGGAGTGGGGTGGGGCTATTGACCTAAACCAAGGGCTTGCCAGTCTTTGATTGCAGACTCGTTCCAGAGCCAGTCTTTGCTGAGGGCTTGGGGTTGGAAATTGACTGGATCGCTGCTGAGCACCATTTGATAGATTTTTTGAGCTTTGCTGCCTAGGTTCTCCTGGGGTTCTAGCGGATCATTGGCGGCTTGGCGCATGGCTAGGGCGATTCCGGCGTAGAGGCTGAGGGTTTCTTGGTTGAGGGGGAGGGTATTGGATTCGGCCAGTTGGGCGGCAGATGTTCCATTCCCGTCTGAGTTGGGTTCTGAGGTCGGTTCTGAGTTGAGTTCTGAGTTAGAGGTCTGGTTCTGGCGATTTTCTAGGATGGCGATCGCTCTTGCCCAAGACTGCATCGCTTCCCAAGGTTTGCTTTCAGCGTAATAGGCAAAACCCAGCGCCTTATGGTATTCCACCGAGTCGTCCTGAGCATTGACGGCGCTTTCCCAGGAGCGTCTGGCATCTTCCAGGGAATAGTTAGCATCCCCAGTTTGGACGGACTGCCACGCTAAGCGACCTCGCAGATAGCTGATTTCAGGGTTGGAGATTTGATCGCCTTGGAGCGCTCCTAGGACAGCAGCAACCTCGGGGAGGGAACCGCGATCGAGCAATACCCTGAGCGCCTGTGCCCCTTCTGCGGTTTGGTTTTTGTTGAGGCGATCGCTTGCCAAAGCCGCCAGTTCCTTGGTTTCTCGTTTCTGTAACTCTTGTGTGTTATCCAGAACCGTGGACTGGGGGATTTGGGAGAGGAATCGCATCAGTTGAGTCTGGGGCAGGAACCAGTAGCCGATGAGAGCGATCGCCAATGCGCCTGCTGCGCCAATGAAGGGCAGTAGGGCTTTGCGGTTGAGGGTGCGATCGGGGGACATCGACCGAGCTTGGGGCTGGGGCATAGTGGCTGCCGCTGCACCCGAAGGCGTGCCGACCGTGAGCGGCTGCTGGGGGGTGGACTGCACGACTTTAGAACTGTCGCGTTTGGTGATTTGTCCCTGGAGTTTCGGGTTGATCAGCGTGATGCTGCTGCCGCCTCGGTTGTTGGCTGGGGTGTTAGTCGGGGATTTAGGAGCGGAGTTGGCTGGGGATTGGGGTGGGGAGTTGGCTGGGGAGCGGGATGCGATCGGGGCAACCGGGGGCATGGGACGTGCAGGGACTGCGGTTCCACGCGGTTGTGAGGACGGTGCAGATGGGGGGGACTGCGGCGAGATCTGCCCCAGCAAATCTGATACGAAACTGACATCTTCTTCGTCTCCCTCTTCAGGAAATTCCAGGTCATCGCTCCAAGATTCTTCACTCATCCAGTCGCCTAACTCATCCTCCTCTGGCCCCGCTTCGTCGAGTACGACAGCGCTCCAGACCATGTCATCTTCTTCTGGGGCGGGGGGCGCACTGATCAGGGGCAGGCTGAATGGCAGTCCTTCCTCGCCTGCTAGGGTTGGGGGCAATGAACTGGAACCGGGGGGAATGAGGACAAGGCGATCGACCGGGTTATCAAAGGTGTGGTCGCCGGGGGTGAGATAGCCGTCAAAGTCGGGATGCTGGTAGAGAATGGGCAAGGCCCAGTAGAGTTGGTGGGAGCCATAGGCTGAGAGTAAGCCCTGTCTGGCACGGCTGAGGCTGAGGTCGATGGGGTAGCCCTGTTTCAGGTTGCGGTAGAACAGGGAAGTCAGGGTGAGGGCGACATTGTCTGGGATTTGTTCGGCCATGGCTAGCACTGCGGGAATGCCGCGACCGACTAGGGCTTCGGCGAGGTTGCGATCGCGATCGCCCCCCCCTGCCTCTGCTGCCGTATAGGAACCCCGACAAGAGTTAAAGACCGCAAATCGAATCCCGTTGTTGACCAGGAGGCCAGCCAGGTCATTACCATTCAAAATTTCGGTGAGTCCAGTGCGGTTATTCACCAGATACAAGCTGCCACCCGCCACGCCCAGATCGCTGTGACCCGCATAGTGAAGAACCTGATACTGTCCCTGTTCTAGTGCCTGAGTCAACTGTTCGCGTCCAGGCTGACTGAGCAGCGTCAGGTGAATTTCGGGGGCGTTGCCGTTGGTTTCGGTGGGTTGCGATCGCAATTCCTGCTGAAGTTGATTGGCTTCCCGGTGGAGTTCCAGACGCTCCTGATCCGTGGGCGCTGAAATTACCATGAGAATCCGCAGCGGTTGCCCTGGCTCAATGGTCAGCGGACTGCCGTCGCCAACCAGGCGGGCACCGGGTTGATGGCGAGAAAAAATCACATGGGTGCCTGTTGCCAGCGGCATACTGCCCTGCAACCGTTCCGCCGGAACATCATTACCGTAGAGGATTTCCCAGGGGAGGCGGAGGAGATGACTGCCCTTCAGCCCCAGTCGGAGACGCAGCGCTTCTCCTCGGTTTTGGGCAATGCCTTGAGCCGTCACCCAACTATCGCGCAGGGTGCCTTGAAACAGGGCGCTATAAAGCTGTTGACCTAGCTGCACCATGCTCAGCGAGGACTGTACCACATCCGCTTGGGGCGAGGGCTGCACCGCTGAAGCCAACCCAAAGCCTTGGCGCGTGGGCGATTCATCGGTCATGCCTAGCGCTAGCCAATCCTGGGTGGCATTGCCCTGGAGCAACCGCAGCAGGGGATTATTCATGAGTTGGCGGGCTTGCAGCAGCCACTCCTCAACCGCCCACTCGACTTGTTCTTCGGCCAAAGGCACTCCGGGCGCGACTCGCTCCGTCCGCACCAGATATCGATCATTCCCCACTGGGGTTACCGAGATATGAAACTCCTGCGTCACTGCTCTAGCGCTCCCCTCACGTCAGTTCGTCTACTTCGTTGATGTCCAATGGGTTTATCGTGTTCATTATCAGGTTAAGCTGGGCACTTGGTATGATTTGATGCAGTACAATTGTGCCGAGTCCTCACCCTTATGAAATCAATCTTGCAATAAACCGCTGGTTTCCTGATCAGCATTCCTGAATCCACGGCTGTAGTGATCAGGGTTCAGCAAGATTGGGGTTACTATTGGAGACTCACTCTCTTTATTAGAGCGCTCCGCAACCCTTTTCAACAAAACCCGATCGAAAAACTTAAGTTGTCCCCGGATGAGGGGCGAAACCCTTAGTCACAGCCTGCAAGGTATGCAAAATAGCGGCAATGGCCGCTCTGCCTTGCTGGTTCAGGCGATTAAACTCCTAGACTGTCTAGAACGAAAAAAAGTTACCGGAGCGGCAAACTTTTTTGTGGCGCGATCGATTCTGGGGAAATATGTTCGCTCCGGAAAGAGGGTCAGCAAGAAACCCCCTTACCTTTGCCCTATCTTTTCTGAAAATTGTCCGGATGGCAGCCATTAAGTCTAGAAGATTGGGATGGTAGATGCACCCTGATATGACTCCCCTGAACCTGTCACTAGGTTTGGGGGTTTTTCATTTGTGGATTTTTCGCCCCCGAACTTTCGGGGTTCTCTCACGGCTGGGGCTTGCATTTGCAAGTTCTTCATCTGGAGGGTCTTTCACGGAGCATCCATCCAGGAATCATCAATCCAGGGAGCCGCTTCATCCTTCTCAATGAATATCTAAGAATCTCCAAAAAAGTTTAGTGTCCAAAAAAGTTTAGAATGACTTCTTAACAGTCAATCAATTTTTTAAGAAGGAAGTTGTCAATATGCCCTACACCGAAGAGGATGGCGGACGTCTCAACAATTTTGCAGTCGAGCCGAAAGTGTATCAGGCAGAGGCTCCCACGAAGAAACAGCAGGTACAGTACCTGGTTTTGGGTGTTTTGGCGCTGGTGCTGGTGGTGGGGTTGCTGTTTGTGGCGAAGGCCGTTTCTTAGGCGTAGATGGGTGGATGGGTGGATGGGTGGATGGGTGATGGAGTAGGGGCTTGATCCAATCACAGGATTTTCTATTAGTCTGCCAGCCCTTCTGCTTAATCAAACACCGCAAGGGTGAATAGAACTCTTGGGGTTTACCCCCTCGCTGAAGCGAAGTTGAAAAGAAGCAAAAAAGGATGCTGCATAAAGTGCAGCATCCTTTTTTGTTTAGGTTGGTTTAGGGTCAGGAGTGTGGCTCTATTGTTTTGGGAATGTGTTTGGAAGGGAGTCTGGCTTGGCTTGTGGATAGGGCGATCGCTCCACCCACTATTCAATACGCAATATATCCCCCACTGAAATAGAAGGTTTTATCTTTGCTCTCTTGCGGTCATAGCACGAAGGAGTCTAGTTAGAATTACTTGTCCTGAAGGATACACCTGTGTTCTTTTGGGGATTCGAGGCTTCCGTCCACACCCAAATTTCGATTGTGCTTCCCTCCTGGTTTGTCGTCACCATTTCAAGGGTGCGCCGACTAAAGTCAGCACTACGAACCTTTCCAGCCACTTGTAAATGGGTTTCCCAGCGCGGGAAACTGAGTTCCAACCCAGAACCCGACTCACAACCTCTATCGATGGACTAGCAGGCAAAATCCATTAAAAATAAGTCACATAGCCGTCCTAAAGAGCGTTCCAGCCTTCTCAGGTCATTGATAAAGATTGACATTCTTGCGGTACATTTGTTTTCACAACTTAATCAATACTCAATCAAACTGGATGCTTCTGGTTTGATGCTTTAGGGTGGGCGATCGCAGTCCATATCTCCACTAAAAGCTCTACAACCCCCTACTAGCCTTAAATAGGCAACGACATAAGTTACAAAAGATTCAAGCTGTGATTGCCCCTAGGACAAGCCATAAACAGCCAAAGTGCCAAGCTCACTAACCAAATATTTCCAACTAAAAGCAATTCCTTCCCCTAACACTCTGCCAAATCTGTTCACCCATCCACCCATCCACCCATCCACCCACTCTCCCCCCCGAGAGATCTTCAGCGGAAAAGTCTGCTCGTAATCCTGAATTGATCAGAGATCCCTTGTAGATGGAGATAACTGAGCACATCGCCTCGTGGTTCATTCGGAATCTTGCTGTAGCAATTAACACTTTTGAAAATTTTAGTTGCTGGACGGAGTGTCAGTTTTCGTACTGGACTCTTCTCACTCGATTTCCATTTGAATTCACGCTTGAGTTTATTCACTCTAGATATCCACTCCTGCGTTTATCCACTCTGGCTTGAGCCGTTGCGTTCACCCTTCACCCCTTCCGCCAAAGCGACCTCCCGTGACAGACCTCTCCTCTCGCAAAATTTTGGGACAGAATCAGCTGACTTACCAGCGGCTCAAAGTCTCCTTGAGTTTGAACTTGCGTCGCCAGATCTTTGTGGCGGTCTGTGACGATTTGGTGTTGCGCGATCGCCTCGCCGCCCAACTCCAAGCCGAATTCGCCAAAACCACCAAAGGCGAATCTCGTCGCTATCCCCGCCTCGTCAGCTTAACCCTGGATCTCAGTGACCCCAACCCGATCGTGCAGGTGGCGCAATGGCTCAGGCAGTTTCCACCCCCGACCACGGGGCGACGCTTGGTCACCATGCCAGCCTTCCAAATTATGGGCGTGGAACATCTGACCCGGCAATCGGCAGCGACCCAGCGCTTGTTCTTCACCCATTTGCAAAGCATTGAGCGGAGTCTGCCCCTGCTCGAATCCAGCCTGCTGATTTGGATTACCCAACCCTGGTTTCGGGCGTTGCCGCAGTCGGCTCCTGAGTTTTGGCGCTGTCGCACCGGTGTCTTTGAATTCTCCGGCGACCCAACCCCGCTGCCTGCCAGTTCTCCCGAGCGAATTCCCGCCGGTCTCAGCAGTCGTGATCAGGTTTCAGCCCCCGTAGCTGAAAATCCCTGGATTCCCCTAGCCGAGAGCCTGACGCTCTGGTACGAGTCGGATAGCGAACCCAGCCCGGAGCAGCCAGAGCAGAGTGACACCGATGCCAATCTGGCTGTTGGGGAGACGAATCTGAGACAACTCCCAGATCTGAGCCAGTGGATTGGTAGCTTCAGCCCGACCG
>JALOOP010000078.1 GCA_025454315.1 Oculatellaceae cyanobacterium Prado106 | reverse complement strand
GCTCGACTTGGCTGCGGGTGAAGCGGCTCCTGTGGCTCTGGTGGCTCCTGCTATCAACGGCTAATCGCTGATTCACTGAAGTGTGAATTTCGACTAGAGCTTTAATGCTTTGAAAAAGGCGCTCCTGAGAGGGGGCGCTTTTTTTGGGCGGAAGGGGGGAACACAGATGAACGCAGATGAACGCAGATGAATACAGATGAATACAGATGAATACAGATAGGGATAGGAGATAAGGGAAGGTTTTAAGGGGAACTTTGCTATCGAAATCCTCACGAAGTTCATGCATCGAAACGTTCATCGCGATTTTCCAAATTAATCATCCTTGAATTTCCCCACTCCCCACTCCCCACTCCCTACTCCCCACTCCCTACTCCCTACTCCCCAAAAATTGCTATATTGCTGGTCATGCTAAAGCAAGATAAGTCCGACAAAATTTATTCCCGAGCCGTTCTACCTCCGGCTTTGGTGCTCGATCGCCTCCTCCAGGATTGGTTGGTCGAAGATATTGGCAGGGGCGATCGCACGACTCAATCGCTCTTTCCCGCTGGTTCTCCCGTAGGGTCTGCCCATTGGATCGTCAAGGAAGCTGGGATTGTAGCTGGCTTGCCGATCACCGCCCGTGTCTTCCAGTTACTCGATTCAGCGTTTCAATTCATGCCGACAGTGGCAGAAGGGCAATGGTGTGAAGCTGGACAGATAGCGGCAAACCTTGAGGGGCGATTGGATGCTTTGTTGACGGGGGAACGGGTGGCTTTGAACTTGGCGATGCGGCTGAGCGGGATTGCGACAGCGACCCGTCGGTATGTGGATGCGATCGCCGACCTGCCCACCCAATTTGTAGACACTCGCAAAACGACACCCGGCCTAAGAATCCTGGAAAAGTACGCGACGCAGGTTGGGGGAGCCGTGAATCATCGGATGGGGTTGGATGATGGGGTCATGATTAAGGACAACCATATTGCCGCAGCGGGTGGGATTGGTCAAGCCATTGAGCAAATTCGCAATCGCATCCCCTACCCCCTCACGATTGAGGTAGAAACGGAAAGCCTGGAACAGGTGAAGGAGGCTCTGGATCATGGAGCCGATATCATCATGCTGGACAATATGCCGTTGGAGCGGATGCAGGAAGCGGTGGGGGTAATTCGCGATCGCAACACCCGCATCCAGATTGAGGCTTCAGGCAACATTACCCTGGACAGCATTCGAGCGATCGCCGAAACGGGGGTCGATTATATTTCGAGCAGTGCGCCCATTACCCGTTCAACCTGGCTGGATTTAAGTATGAGAATGGTGTAAGGCAATTGCCCGGACATGAAATCCCCATTTCATCTAGAAGGAAGATTGCGAGTCTAAGACGCGCTACCTTCCTTAAACTAGAATTTTCTTGTTCAAAAACGACCTGCGAGGAAGGATACAAAATATCAAGGGAGGCTGCATTCTGTGCAGCCTCCCCAAGTACCTTAATAAAATTGTGGAACTGGCGATCTAGAACGCATTTAGGCTAACGCCTGAAGAACAGCCGTCCCCAGCCAGACCGAGGATTTTCGGGGAGCCAACGTCGGTTGAGAATCGTGCGGGAATAGACCACAGATTTGCCATTATTGACCGCTCCAGTGTAGCCACCGCCTGCATCCAACAGGCTACCAAATGGGTCATGACAAATATAATCCCGGTTTGCGGTGCGACCAATGACGACAATCATATGTCCTCCGGTGGGAGAAGCCAGGGTACCTCGATGCAAAATCCCAATGACGATGGGTAATCCTGCCTCCAACGAGTCATCGAGGTCGTCAAAGCCTAAATCAGTTCGCCAAACAGAGCGAACACCAAGGTCGGCCAGAGCGCGAGTTTGAGCCGTATGGTCGGTTGTGTCACCGTATTTGCGAACGATTTGATAGTAGGCATCGTCGCTTGCAAGTTTGGCTCCTAAAAACCTGGCGACCATGGCGCAACTGGAGGTGTTGCAAGTTCGCATCGGTTCAAACCTATTATCGACTTGCTGATAGAAAGGAACAGGCAGGCGAATCTCCTGAGAAGGCGCACGCTGCACAGATTGATTCCAATCCTTCCACATCTTGCTCAACCCTTCGAGGGTTTTGGCCTGGGTGGACTGTTGTAGCCATTTGAGAGCCGCGTTCTGGTGCGGTAGTCCCTGGTAGGACTGAAAAACCTGAACAAAGTCAATTGGGCCACGATTTTGGCCGTTGCGCCACATTAGCGCGAATTCAGCTTGCTTCTGGGCACCTGTGGAAGACTGAAACCACTTGACGAGCTTGATTTGCTGGGGTTGATTGCGAAACTGCTTGGCAATGGTAATTAAGTCAACATCGGGCAGGGTTTGGTTGGGCAGAGTGTCAATACGAGAAGCGGGAATCGATTGAGATGCGACCATAGTGTTGGAATCTGGTTGGAAGTGATTTTTCTGACGGTTGTCCTACATGAAATTACGCTCATGTAATTACGTTTAATTTGCCCGTGTAGAGATTGATTGGCCGGTAATCAGGCAGGAATTCATCAAACCCTCAAAAAGCTTTTGATACTCAGTGCATCCACGAGCGCCTCAGAGTGTGGGGTGAGGAATCCACGGGGATTCCAAAGTTGCTCCATCCGGCGGTAAATCTTGCGGCAGAATGCTGTGTATCTGCACCTTACATTGCCGCTGCGTTCGGATAGAGTTCACTTCGCCTCGGCATAACCTCGTTAAAAATGCGACTGAGATCGCTATCCTAGAAAGTGTTGAATCTGTCGAAGCGCCAGGGATCTAGAGTTATGAAAGCAACGATCGCCCAACTCCAAAAACAGTTTGAGCAAGCCCTGGTTGCGGCCTTTGGGGAAGAACTGGCTGGCACTGATCCGATTCTGGTACCCGCTAGCAATCCTAAGTTTGGCGATTATCAAGCCAATGTGGCGATGTCTCTGGCGAAAAAATTGGGCATGGCTCCAAGGGCGATTGCCGAAAAGCTGATTCAACACCTGGAGGTCAGTGACTGCTGTGAACCGCCTACGGTGGCCGGGGCAGGCTTTATCAACTTGACCTTGAAAACCGATTATTTGATGGGTCAACTGAAACAGATGCAGATGGGCGATCGCCTCGGTCTGCCCCGCACCAAAGCGCCCCAGCGGGTGATTGTGGATTTTTCCAGCCCCAACATTGCCAAGGAAATGCATGTCGGGCACCTGCGATCGACCATTATTGGCGACAGCATTGCGCGGGTGCTGGAATTCCAGGGGCATGATGTGCTGCGCCTCAACCATGTCGGCGATTGGGGCACACAGTTTGGTATGTTGATCACCTACCTGCGAGAAGCCTATCCTGCGGCTTTGACCCAGGCGGATGCCCTGGAGATTGGCGATCTGGTGGAGTTTTACAAAAAGGCCAAGCAGCGCTTCGACGAAGATGAAGCCTTCAAAGAAGCGGCTCGGCAGACGGTCGTGCAGCTTCAAGCCGGGGATGAAGCCACACTCCAGGCATGGCGGTTGCTCTGTGAACAGTCGCGCCAATCCTTCCAAAAAATCTACGATCGCCTCGACATCTGCATCAACGAACGGGGCGAATCCTTCTACAATCCGCTCCTCCCTGGCGTGGTTGAAGACTTGGACAAACTAGGGCTGCTGGTCGAAGATCAGGGAGCCAAGTGCGTCTTCCTAGAAGGCTTCACCAATAAGGAAGGGGAGCCGCTGCCGCTGATTGTCCAAAAGTCGGATGGCGGCTACAACTATGCCACGACGGATCTGGCTGCCGTCCGCTACCGGGTTCAGCAAGACCAGGTGGAACGCGCCATTTATGTCACAGATGCGGGACAGGCAAACCATTTTGCCCAGGTGTGGCAGGTGGCCGCAAGAGCGGGTTGGATTCCAGATTCCGTCAAGCTGGAGCATGTCCCCTTTGGGGTAGTGCAGGGTGAGGATGGCAAGAAGTTTAAGACTCGTTCTGGGGAGACAGTCCGGTTACAGGATCTGTTGGATGAGGCGATCGCCCGTGCCCGTACTGACTTGGAAGAACGGCTGCAAAAAGAAGAACGCCATGAAACCGAGGATTTTATCAACCATGTCGCAACGGTAGTTGGCATTAGCGCGGTGAAGTACGCTGACCTGAGCCAAAACCGTACCAGTAATTATATTTTTAGCTACGACAAAATGCTGGCACTCCTAGGCAACACTGCGCCCTACATGCTGTATGCCTATGCTCGTGTTCAGGGCATTAGCCGTACTGGAGGCGTGGATTTATCTCAGTTGACACCGGACAGCCCGATTCTGCTCCAGGAAGAGACGGAGTTGGCCTTGGCGAAGGATCTCTTGAAGTTCGATGAGGTTTTAGGCGAGGTTGAGGCGGATTTGTTTCCCAATCGGCTCTGTCAATACCTCTTTGAACTGAGCCAAAAATTTAACCAGTTCTACGATCGCTGTCCTGTCCTCAAAGCCGAGGAACCCACCCGAACTTCACGGCTAACGCTAGCCGCACTGACTGCCCAAACCCTGAAACTGGGGTTATCACTGCTGGGCATCTCGGTGCTGGAACGAATGTAGGTTGATTGTAGACTCCAGATTTTGAACTGAGAATTCCTAAGTTAATCCCTGATCCAGGTTCGAGATCGAGAGGAGAGATTCAGGTTGGAAAAGGATGAGCGGGAGGTTGTCAGGTGACAACTTTCCGCTCTCGCTTTTTTCTAGTTCACATTTTGCAAGTTAAGCCTGCTTAAGATTACCCGGAAGGCTCAAAATTCAGGATGAATGACGTTGTAATCCGGACTAGAACTTGGCGAATCAATGGCCGAATTCTGCTCTTGAGGTGAGTTCCGCGTTCCAAATCCAAAACACCTATGGCATTTCGAGATTTAGCTGGTAATACCCTGAAGACTGCCCTGGATCTGGGTTCTCCACAGACTGCGCGCGATCGCAATGTCATCAATGCTTTTGTGGGGCAGGATGACTCCAATGATTTCTACCGAATTCGGCTGCGGAGCGCTAGCAATGTTGCACTCACGCTTCGCAGTCTGCCGTTTCAGAACCTGCTTGGCAATGCTGACATCCAACTGCTGAATCGGCAGGGAAGAGTTTTGGCTGACGGTCAGCTTAATGCTCAAGGACGCGATCGCATCCAAACCAATCTGCCATCAGGCACCTACTTCATTCGGGTCTTTCCGCAGCAGGGGAATATTCGCTATCGGCTGATTTCGGTGATTGCGCGATCGCCAGCCTCAAATTGAGATTCACTGGGATGATCATTGATATTCAAAGTCAAAGATATGAACGGCTTAAGGGCAAAGCTTGAGGGTGGTGGATGCTTGGATTCTTGGCGATCGCACTAAAAACAAAAAAGCCGGAAGGCTTATATGTCAAGCCCTCCAGCCCTTTTGCCAGTTATTCTGGCTCAACGAAGTCAAGCCCATTGCTCAACGCACTGATGCATCGAGGCAGGTTCAGCGAGGCAAGCTGAAGAACTTAGCACTCGAAACTCAGTACAGATTTATTCTTCGTCTTCCAGGTACTCATCGTCTTCCAGGTCTTCACTGTCTTCCACATTGGCAGAAATAGAGTTGGCGGACACAACGGCTCCCATTTCCAGCTTTTCACGCACTTGCTTCTCAATGTCCTTAGCCACTATGGGATTTTCTTCCATGTATTTGATGGCGTTGTCCCGACCCTGGCTGATATTTTCGCCGTTGTAGCTGTACCAAGCTCCCCGACGCACTAAGACTCCAGTTTCCTCGGCCAAGTCGGCGAGACAGCCCAAGGTCGAAATGCCCTTGCCGAAGATGATGTCGAATTCCGCGATGCGGAAAGGAGGCGCAACCTTGTTTTTAGCGACCTTCACTTTGGCGCGGGTACCGTATTCTTCGTTGCCCTTCTTCAGGGTTTGAATCCGACGAATATCCAGGCGGAGGGAGGCGTAGAACTTGAGCGCGTTTCCACCTGTGGTGGTTTCGGGATTACCGTAGGAAACGCCGATCTTCTGCCGCAGTTGGTTGATGAAGATAACGCTACAGCCCGTTTTGCCGATATTTCCGGTAATCTTACGGAGCGCTTGGCTCATCAGTCGCGCTTGCAGACCGACATGAGTATCGCCCATGTCGCCTTCAATTTCGGCTCTAGGTACCAATGCTGCCACCGAGTCCACCACCACAATATCGACGGCTGTGGAGCGCACGAGTTGATCGACGATTTCCAGACCTTGTTCCCCCGTATCCGGTTGGGAAATCAGCAGGTTGGCAATATCGACGCCAAGGGCAGCGGAGTAGGTGGGGTCAAGGGCATGTTCAGCATCGACATAGGCTGCGATACCGCCAGATTTTTGGACTTCGGCAACGGCATGGAGCGCCAGGGTCGTTTTCCCGGAGCTTTCTGGACCGTAGATTTCGATGATGCGTCCCTTGGGAATGCCGCCGCCCAGGGCGAGGTCAAGGGTGAGTGCGCCGCTGGAAATCGTTTCCACCTTCATACGGGTGGCATCGCCCAGGCGCATGATGGTGCCTTTGCCAAAGGTGCGATCGATTTGAGTCAGCACCAGACTCAAGGCTTTTTGGCGTTCTGAGCTTTCTTTGCTGCGTTCGATGAGTTCTTTACTGTTGTTTTCTTTGGTGTTATTACTGCTAGTTTTCGCCATTCGTACCTCAAGACGGGTTATTGCTAGATAGAAGGGGTGTCATCGGAAACGGGAGATTGGGAAATCAGGTTTTTAGTCTACTGCTAGATTGCAAACCTGGAGTCGTTCAGTTGGGAATGTTCTTAAATCCAATTGTTTTGGGGGCAATTGGTTTTCGATCAATTGGGTTTGGACGGGTTTAGACGGGTTTAAATCAGCGCGATCGGAGTGAGCCAAACAAAAGGCAGATGGAACGACCTGGATAGAGTGAGCCGGATAGAGTCAGTCCACCGTATGAGCGATATGGAAATGCTATCCACGGTACTGTCTGCTGGTGATAAGTGTAGTTACCTTAGTGAGAAATGGAAGTGAGAAACGGATGAATGGATAGAAATGGGGATAAAAATCGGTGTTGATAAGCCCCTTACTGAACAACCCTCGCTATCACAACCTCTCTATCTATGGTAGTGCCTTTCTCAACTAATCATACAAATGTACTAAATTTCCTTAGATTCGGCTACAGAATTGCCGAATAAATTTGGACATTTGTCGAAGGGGCAGCAGGGCAAAGGAATTCAGGCGATCGCCCAGAGCCTAAAGAAAATATTTCGACATTTCTTTGGGATCACGACTAGAAAAGCCCGATAAACCCA
This sequence comes from Oculatellaceae cyanobacterium Prado106, assembly GCA_025454315.1. GTDB lineage: Bacteria > Cyanobacteriota > Cyanobacteriia > Elainellales > Elainellaceae > Prado106. The sequence goes on along the minus strand of JALOOP010000078.1, from coordinate 11,520 downwards.
AGCCTCAAGACCTTTCTCAATGCAAGAGTTGAGTTCCATCAAGCCGATATGATAGAAAACGCATTAGAACCCTTGTTTTATCTAAAGCGGAAGAAGGGGAAAGGGAAAAGGGTAAAGGCGAAAGGGGGAACTTCGATAGATGCCCGTGAGTATCCACGAGCAACACCATGAAAGTCGATCAACAAAACATCAATAAATGCTAACGAAAATGTTAACGAAGAACCGCTAACGAGGCCAAGGAAAGCTCAACCTCCATCCTAGTTTCATTTCCTCCCCTTTCGCCTTTTCCCTTTCGCCTTTTCCCTTTCCCCTTTCGCCTTTACCCTTTTCCCTTTCCCCCTGCCCATGACCTCACACCTCCCCAGCCTCCTCATCCCCGACACCGCGCTTTCTGTAGCAGGGCTGACCTCCTACATTCAGGCGCTGTTGGAGCAGGATGACCAATTGCGGCAGGTGTGGGTAACGGGAGAAGTGTCAAGTGCGAGTAACTATCGCAGTGGGCTGTTTTTCACGCTGCAAGATCCGGATGCTAAGGCGGCCATTAGCTGTGTGGTCTGGAGTAGCCAACTGAATAAGCTGGCAACTCTGCCCGTGCCGGGAGAACAACTGATTCTCCTGGGGCGCATCCATGTCCATCCCCAGAGAGGCAGCTATCAACTGATTATTTGGCAAGCGCTGCCGGCGGGGGAGGGGCTACGGGCGCTGCGCTATCGTCAGTTGAAAAACCGACTGGAGGCCGAGGGCTTGTTTGATGCCCACCGGAAGCGATCGCTCCCCCTCTACCCCCGTGCGATCGCCGTTGTCACCTCGCCTCAAGCCGCAGCTTGGGGCGATATCCAGCGCACCCTCAAGCGTCGCCATCCGGGAATGCAGGTGCTCTTTTCACCCGCTCTGGTTCAGGGTGATCAGGCACCCGAGTCGATTATGCAGGCGATTCAGCGTGTGGAGCGCGATGGCCGTGCCGAAGTTTTGATTCTGTCGCGCGGGGGCGGAGCGATTGAGGATATGGCTTGTTTTAACGATGAACGGGTGGTGCGGGCGATCGCCGAATGCCCCATCCCGATTGTGTCTGGCATTGGCCACCAGCGCGACGAATCCCTGGCCGATTTAGTCGCCGATGTGTGTGCCCATACGCCGACCGCCGCCGCTGAACAAGCAGTTCCCCTGCTGGCCGATCTCTATGCTAGCCACCGGGAACGGATTGCGATGCTGAACCGGGCTGTGCGTCAGACGCTGAATTCTGCCACCGATCAGTTACTTCGCATCAAAGGCCGGGTACGACGGCTGCACCTCGATCGCCAGATTCGCCAACAGGGACAAGCGATCGCCTGGTTACGCCAGCGCCTCACCCAAAGCACCAGCCAGCGCCATCAAGCCGCCGCCCAGCACTGCGAACTGCTGCGGGAAAAACTTAGCACCCTCGACCCCAATGCGGTGCTGAAACGGGGCTATGCCCTGGTGCGGCAAATGGATGGAAAAGTGGCGCGATCGGCAGAGCGTTTATCGCCTGGAGAAGATCTCACGATTCAACTGGATCAAGGTCAAGTCCGGGTCACCGTGCAGGAAATCATGGAAGACCAATCCCCAGGAGGTTCTGAGGGGCACCCCTCACCTCCACCCACTGACCCACCTCCCACCCAAACGAAATCTCAGGCCAAATCTCAAACTAAATCTCAGAACAAGTCTCAGGACAAGTCCCAGGACAAATCTAACGACACTAAACGCTCCAAGTCCAAGTCCAAAGCTTCTCTCTCTGACGATTCACCGCCCCAACAACCATGAGCAAATCCCTTCCCCCTCAACCCCCTCTTGACTCGGAACTCGACGCAGAGATCGATGCTGCCGCAACACCTAATGAGTCAGCCCAGCCTAAAAGTCAGCAGGATGTCACCGTCAACCTGCCCATGAACTGGAACTACGAGGCGACTGTGTCTCAAATTGAAGAAATTATCGACCTGATTGAACGCGGCGACTTGGATCTGGCCGATGTGTTTGACCAGTTTTCGACTGCGGTACAGCAACTCCGCCACTGCGAAGCATTTTTGAATCGACAGCAGCAACAGGTCGATTTACTGATTGAAACGCTGCTTGACGAACCCGATTCACAGGGATGAAGCTGGAGAGGGTTATGAGTCATCAGCCGTTCGTCCTGAAGACTGCCCACACTCCCCAGCGCTTTAGATCGCAAACTCAAAGACCCAACCCTTTTCCAACATTTTTTCTAGAACTGAATCTCTAGGCGTGGAGTTTCAAGCGGAGGTTCTATTCATCAAACCCCGCTGAGAAAAGACTTACGTCTCTGCGTCTCTGCGGTTTAATTTAATCCAAAGTCGCAGCCGAGTCTTTCCCCTAGCGAATCGGGTCATGCACCGTCACCAACTTGGTGCCATCGGGAAAAGTCGCTTCCACCTGAACTTCATGGATCATCTCGGGGATGCCTTCCATGACATCTTCTGGGGTGAGCAACGTGGTGCCATAGCTCATCAGTTCGGCGACCGTGCGGCCATCGCGTGCGCCCTCCAAAATGGCGGCTGAAATGTAGGCGATCGCCTCCGGGTAGTTCAGCTTGACGCCTCGCGCCTTGCGACGTTCAGCCACGAGCGCAGCCGTAAAAATCAGAAGCTTGTCTTTTTCTTGGGGCGTTAGTTGCATAGGGATGGGGTGGGATGATGCGGACAGGACAAGTGTTGAAGCGAATAGAAAATAAATTTAGCACCTTCCTGAAGGGGATCATCCAAGCCTTTCTGACAAAGCAAATCGCTTTTTCCAGGCAACCCAAGCAAGTTCTCTGCTTCTGATTCGAGAAGCGCATCCAAACAACGCATTAAATTTAGCCCAGCCCGGTGTTAATCCGGTTTCAGCAGTTTGAAAATGGGATGATGAAGTACCCGAGGGGCAATATTTTGGTCAAAAAATTGCCCCGTAGACCAGATCGGGTTTAGCCCATGCCCATGATTTCGTAGCCCGCATCGACATAGAGAATTTGCCCGGTGATGCCGCTGGCTAGGTCACTGCATAGGAAAGCAGCCGCATTGCCGACTTCACGCTGAGTCACGCTCCGGCGCAGAGGAGCCACCTCTTCAACATGGTGAATCATGTCCCGGATGCCACCCACAGCAGAAGAGGCCAGCGTCCGGATGGGGCCAGCAGAGATGCCGTTGACGCGAATGTTTTGTGGACCAAGCTCGGAGGCTAGATAGCGGACATTCATCTCCAGGGCGGCTTTGGCGATCCCCATGGTGTTGTAGTTGGGGATGACTCGGACACCGCCCAGATAGGTCAGGGTGAGAATGCTGCCGCCTTCGGTCATCAGGGGTTTGGCGGCATGGCTGAGGCTGACCAGGGAATAGGCGCTGATGTCGATCGCCTGGGTGAAGTCTTGGCGAGACACGTTGCTAAAATCGCCAGTCAAGGCATCTTTGTTGGCAAAGGCGAGACAGTGAATCAGGATATCCAGGTGCCCCCACTTGTCTTTGACGGCATCAAAGGTGGCCTGCACCTGAGCGTCATCCTGGACATTGCAGGGCAGAAACAGGGTGGGGTTGAGCGGCGCAACCAGTTCTCCCACCTTGGCTTCAAACCGTCCTTTTTCGTCCGGGAGATAGGTCACCCCTAGGTTTGCTCCCGCTGCATGAAGCTGTTGAGCAATGCCCCAGGCAATGGAGTAATTGTTGGCGATCCCGGTGACTAGCGCGTTTTTTCCTGACAGGTTGAGCATAAGGATGATGAGAAGGGGTTTTGCAGAGGATGAAGGGTGGCGATCGCAAATCTCCCCCATCTTGGGGGCACTTCAATCGATGCACCGAATCCATGAACTAAATCCGTGAACTAAGTCCATGAACTGAATCAATGCACTTAAGGAGAATACTGAAAAATGGGGACAGGGAGATAGTCCCTAGCGGCTTTGCTGAGAAATGGTGCGGACATTAGTCACCCAGATCCGCTCCAGGACTGCGATCGAAGGAATTTGCCCAAACATAGGAGGAAGCAGGTCTAGGATTGCCCTTTGAATCCCTAAAGTTGAATCTCGTAAGTTGAATCCCTAAATCTGATTTCACTGACTTTCCTTCAGCCAAGACCCATGAGGAGAAAAAATTGTGCTATGCCTCAAACCCCCGAGGGAAAAGATCCAACATTGCAGCTTAATTTTCAGCTTTGTGAAGAGAGGCAATTAGGCAGGTCAAATCTTAAGAATGTTATTAGGATTTCGCCCCATTTTCCTTCCCATAGGGGTTTTCAGTGAATTTACGTTAAACTTCCGGATTAAATAAACAATTCCACCGCCGTTGTGTAATTCCTGATACAAAAAACCTTGCCAAAGTTAAGTTTAGTGTTTTAAAAGTCATCGGTTTATCACAGAACCCAATCTCAATAAGATTATGTTCAATAGATGAACAGTTTAAAATTAACTCAACCCGATTTTTCAATTGTTTAGACTGGTTTGCAAAGCTCTCTGGCTAGGAATGGAAGCATGATAGCGTTACAGGATAGACCGTTAGCAAATGTATTTCGTCAACTGAGTGGTAGTGCTTGTCCACCAATGGTGGAAACGTTTGACCGGGGTAAAACCATTTTCTTTCCAGGAGATCCAGCCGAGCGGGTTTATTTTTTGGTGAAAGGGGCTGTCAAGCTCTCACGGGTCTATGAAGCGGGTGAAGAGATCACGGTAGCGCTGCTGCGGGAAAATAGCGTCTTTGGTGTGTTGTCTTTGATTACCGGACAACGAGCCGATCGCTTCTACCACGCTGTCGCCTTCACCCCCGTCGAACTCCTCTCGGTACCCATCGAACAGGTCGAAAAAGCGCTCAAGGACAATCCTGACCTCTCCATCATCATGCTGCGGGGCTTGTCCTCCCGGATTCTACAAACGGAAATGATGATTGAAACCCTGGCTCACCGGGACATGGGTTCTCGCTTAGTCAGCTTCCTGCTGATTCTCTGTCGCGACTTTGGCGCACCCTCTGGAGACGGGATCACCATCGATCTCAAGCTGTCCCATCAGGCGATCGCCGAAGCCATTGGCTCCACCCGCGTCACCGTCACTCGGCTCTTGGGCGACCTCCGCACCGACGGCATGATCTCGATTCACAAGAAAAAAATCACGGTTCACAATCCCGTGACCCTGAGTCAGCAGTTCACCTAAGATCTAATCTAGGAAATTCCTTGGATCTTCGCCTGAATCTCCCTTGTTTAATCTCATAGCTGGGATGATCAATCCATTAACCTGAACGACTTCAGGGAGTGCCGCAGGCAGCGCAGCATCCTCCGGAGTAGTTCAGGTTATTGACTTTTGGATCTTTAGCGTTGTGCTGTGCAGGTAGGCATGGACAAACTTGCGATCGCCCCACCATCCCGAACTCTATCCTGGAACTGACTGACGATTACGGCCTCTATTTCTGACGCTGAAGCCAATTGAATTTGCCCTTGAGCGTTACGATACCAACCCACCGCTTCGATCTCACCAGGATTGGAAGACTGTTGGTCAGCGGCGATCGCATCCCCTACATTACGGCTTTCAGCAGCATCGGAGAACAACTGGCTAGAGGGCGCTTGCAAAGGAAAGTTTGTCAGGAAAGTTGACTCGCTGCGAAGGTGGCGGCGTGAACGGGTGTCCTGCGATCGCCCCTCCAACTCATCAGCGACTTCTTCTTCAGCAGGAATTCGCAGATCATCCCAAGAATGGGGGCTTTGAAGGCGATCGGCGGCAAGGCTGGGAATGCCGCCTCGCCCCGTAATCACGAAGGAGTTGCCAGAACTGGGCGCACAGGCAAAATCTTCGGCAAGACCGATGGGTGGGGTGATGAGACGGGCGATCGCAATCTCCACCTCCTGCCCATCCACCGTCACCTGGGATTGTCGTAACCAAGATTTTTCCTGCAATGTTCCCCATGAATCCTCGTCTAGGGGCGCAATCGACGTAGGTTGAGGAGACGGTGCAGAGGTCGGAGGGTTGGGCATTGGCTGGGGATCAGGCAGAGGCATGGAATCGGTTGGTGGGCTGGGCTGAGGCAAAGAAAGTTCGGGGTCAGCGGGACTCGGTGTAGCAGTCGGCGTCAGGTCTGGAGTCGGTGGAATTGGAGTCGGAGTCGGAGTCGGTAGAACTGGAGTCGGGGTCGGCGTTGGAGTCGGGGTCGGCGTTGGCGTTGGCACAAGGTCACCACTCGGGACACTGAATCCAAGGAGAATGTCTTGAGTTCCGCCAGCACCCACTAAGTCCCTCACTCCAGACGGCGCTAAGGTGGTGGCTCCTTGGTTATTGATTTGATTGGTATAAATGGCGAGATTATGACCTGCCCCGACCGTCAGGCTAGCACCCTGAAGGAGCGTCACCTGGCCGCTATTGGCAGGCACCAAAAAGCTATTGGGGGCACTAATGGTTAGCAGCGACTCATCCGGCAATGGGGTGTTGAAGGGGGTGCCATCTGCAAAAATCAAAGTTGTTGCTGTGGACGCTATAAAGGAGCCGTTGAAATCCAGCTTGGCATTGGCTCCAAAAACAAAGCCATTGCTGTTCAGCAAAAAGAGATTGACGCTGTTATTGGCATTGATGATCCGGATTGCCCCGTCAATGTTGGAGGGGTTTGATCCAGTCACCCGAGTAATAATATTGCGAATATCAGGGTTGGCGCCCAAATTGAAGGTTGCAGAGCCGCCAGTTGGCACCGAAAAGTCGGTCAGGCTGTGGAACAAATTCACCCCCGCATCTGAACCGCTATCAATCACATAGTCGTTGCCTGCGCCGCTGACGGTGCTGCCCAGACTGCCATCGCTGGTGACCTGTGCCTGGGCAATGGCAGGCAGAAACAGGAAGATTGCCAAAAGAAAAAGACGAGATAAGTGACACATCGGAAACCAACCTAAAATTGAAGTCTGGAACGTTGCGATCGCCACCCCCCAATCCTTTCAACAGGATCAAAGGAAATAGTTCTGCCCTTTCAAAAAAACAGGCTACAGAACGGCTTACCAGCACCCCAATCTCTCTGCCCGAAATACTTCCATAAGCAGGTAGCATCGGATATTTAATATGCCCAAACGCACTGAAAGGGGTTCATTCTAGCCAAATCTCAAATATCTATAGAATTCTTGAGAGGATAATGGATGTGACACAACCTCTCTCTACAGCGTCCCAACTCATCTTTCCAACCCATGTCGTTTTTCTTCAATGGGTAATACCAGGAGAGAAATCGCGAATTCCTTCCGCTGTTTCTCGAAGAGAGCCTCGATGCCTAGAGCAGGATGGGACAGTGGGGCAAGGATGGCGGAATTTCCTCAAATCTAAATTAATTTGAAAGCATAAAGGGTTGCACGGCCTTGCCGTGCAACCCTTTATGGATTTGTTGAACAGATTTATTGAACTCTCAAGATGAACGATGCTCTAGCTTGCCAGATAGCCTCTCACATTGGCTTTGCGCCGACGGAGATGATCCAGGGCTTGACGTTCTAGCTGACGGACTCGTTCTCGGCTAATGTTCATCCGTTGGCCGACCTTGGCCAAGGATAGCTCGTTGCCGTCATTGAGGCCAAAGCGCAGGACTAGCACTTCCCGCTGCTGGGGCGTTAGCTCAGAGAGCATTCCTTCCAAATCCTGCCGCAGGGATTCCTGGGTGGCATAGATTTCGGGGGAAGCATTTTCGTCTTCCAGCAGGTCTTGCAGTTCGGTGTCCTGGTTGTCGCCCACGCGCAGATCCAGGGAGACGGGCTGGCGGGATAGGATCAGGAACTCACGAATTTGAGCGGGTTCTAGCTCTAGCTCAGCGGCAATCTCAGCGGGGTTGGGGCTGCGACCCAGACGCTGGGTTAGCTCTCGCTGCACTTTCTTGATTTTGTTGAGCTTTTCGGTGATATGGATGGGCAGGCGGATGGTGCGGGCTTGTTGTGCGATCGCCCTCGTAATCGCCTGACGAATCCACCAGTAGGCGTAGGTTGAGAACTTGTAGCCGCGAGTGGGATCAAACTTCTCAACGCCGCGCTCCAAGCCCAGAGTGCCTTCTTGGATGAGATCCAGAAATTCCAGGTTGCGCTTCTGGTATTTTTTAGCGATCGCCACCACCAGCCGCAAATTGGCAGCAATCATCTTTTGCTTGGCACGTTGACCCAAGTGCAACGCTTGCTGTAGCTCAGCTTCACTGATTTGAGCCGCCTCCGCCCACTCGGTGCGGGTCGGTTCACGCTCTAGGCGCTCCGTTAAAGACTGCTGAGTTTCCAGGAGCGCCATCAATTGCTGCACCTGCTTCCCATAAACAATCTCCTGCTCATGGGTGAGCAAAGGCACCCGTCCAATCTCATGCAGATAGGTGCGTACCATATCGGCAGAGAGCATCGGTTGTGTCGCTTTTTTGTTAGTTTCGGTTTCGAGATTGACAGTTGGCATGGTGACCAATGAACTCCTTGCAACAGGGCTGAAAAAAATAGGAATTGAGGGGGTGAATAGTTTCCCCAAGCGCAGAAACCAAAGGACTAAAAATTTCAACCAGAAGCCTAAAATCGGCAGAAATCGGGAGCGCCATCTATAAAGCTTGAACTGAAGCTTGAACCAAGGCTTGAGCGGATACTAAGCGGCAATCCCAGTCCAGGAAATCTATCTAAGGCAAGGGGGTGAACTGAAGAGTGAGAATTTGATAGGCTTTGCAGATGCGGAGGCTTCGTGCCGTTGCGCTTGAGCAACCGGAGAAGCAACGTATTCCAAATGTTCCAAAATGCATCCAAAGTGGAGTTATTTAAGAGAGCCAAGAGCAAGTCTAGGCTCCAAACAGGTGATAGGAAATTAGTGGGTACGGTGAGATGAATGAAGTGCGCCCCGGATCGGTCTTTGTGAACGGTCGCAATGACCAGCAACTATCAAACGTGATGTTAAGGGTTTCAGGAAATAGCTAAAGCAGGCAGTGGACTAAAATCACGGATAGCTGAAATCACAGAGCGTGAAGGATTAAACCGAGCTTTGAAACAGATTCAGTTTGAGAAATATTTGCAAGTACAAAAGCTGTGGATAGAACCTTTGCAAAGTATTTCTCCTTTTCTCCTGAACAAGTCCCCTCGCTTAACCCCGTATTTCGCAAGTCCTTTGATGATAATTCATTGATATTGCGCTCACTTGGCAGCCCTGTGAAGCCAATCTGCCAGAATAAAATCCCACCATGATATCAATTCAAGCCAGGTTTTCCATCATCTGTACTCTTGCCATTGAAACTTGCCATGAGAAAAACGGTTCAACCGCAGGTGCAATGAAGATACAGTCGAGCAACAAATCCATTCCAGATGAAGTAGAAACAAGGCGAATCAATACAAAATCTACGAAAGCAAGGTGAATCGAATTAAATTCATCCTCATCCCACCGATCGTTCAAACCGCCCATCTATCCATCGATTGCAAAAACTCAACATTGAACCAGTCGTTTATTCAAGCAGCTTGTTCGATTTAGAGTTTGAATCATTTGATCACCCACTGGAAAGACAGTCCATGAGCGGCCAGAGGATTTAGATGAGGGTTTAAGTCGAATTCGTTACGAGTTTATGTTGTTACTACAATAATAATACAACTCTAAACGTTCGTAAAGAGGCCGAGTATCGCCCGATCGGATGAAGCTCGGGAAGCCACTCAGGGATTGCACCTAAAGCAGCAACTCCAAAGCAGTAGAGGCTTTACAAAAGCTTTGCAAACCCCCTTTGCTCTCCTATCATCCTGGTTTTCTCGTGATGAGAGGTTCGGGAAACCCGAACGGGAATCCGAACTTTGGGGGAAAGGTTAGGGAGTGGGGAGTGGGGGGAAAGGGAAAAGGGGAAGGGGGAAAGGGGAAAGGGGAGATTAGGGATGGTATTGCTGATTTTCTGGGAGGGACGCAGATACAGGTGGACGTTTCTGGAAAGTCCACAGATGTAGCGGCAGATAGGAGGCAAGGAACTGTTAACGATGAAGTGCCAAAGACCAAGGGCAAGTGACGCACCGTCAAAGATGGAATAACGACTGGCAAAGGGAAACCCCTAGAATTCCGTGGTTCTCTCCCACCGTCCCCCCTTTCCCCTTTTCCCTTTCCCCCTTCCCCTTCTTTAGTTCCCCCCATCGTCCCCCCTTTCCCCTTTTCCCTTTCCCCCTTCCCCTTCTTTGGTTAGAACCCCAAATCTGCTTTGGCGGCTTCTGCGGCTCGGTAGAGGGTTTCTTCGGAGACGTTTTCCCAGGAGGTGTGACCCATTTCGGCGTAGAAGGATTCGTCGTAGGGGCGGGTGCGAACGACGACGGGCATGGGGACGGCATGGCCGAGAATTAGGGCTTGCTGCTTGGAGTCTAGTTTGGCTAGAACCGATCGCAGCGCTTGCCCTCCGGAAACTCCGGTAAAAATTGCGTCAATATCTTTCTCGTCGTTGAGTAGCGCGGTGATTCGGGTGCCTACTTGGGACATGACTTCGTTATCAATGCCGGAGGGTCGCTGATCGACGACCAGGAGGGTAACGAAGTACTTTCGCATTTCACGGGCGATCGTGCCAAAGATGGTCTGGCGGACGGTGGCGGAGTCGAGGAAGCGGTGGGCTTCTTCGATGGTGATGACAAGTTGGTGGGGGCGATCGCTCGGATTCTTAGTCTGAAGAAATCGCTCCGCCTTATGGACATAGCTGGCATGGATGCGACGGGCAATCACATTGGTCGCCAACATATAGGACAGCAGATTGGACTGGGAGCCAAATTCTACGACCACATGCTTGCCCGCCTCCAGGGATTCCAGGATTTGCCCGACATAGTTTTTGGCGCTGGTATTGCGGAGATATTTCAAATCGTCAAGCCGGGTGAGCTTGCGCTGCAAGGCCATGATGGAAGATTTACTGCCCATCTTGACCTCACAAAATTCCTGAATCTCCTCATTGCTCATCGAGAGCAGGCGCGTAATCCAGGCTTTGCCAAACTCGTTGCGAAGAATAATGGCGTTTTCCAGGCTGGCCTCGGAGAGATTCAGTTCACCTCGCACCAGGGCGAGGTCTTCGACCTCAATTTGGTCATAGCTGATGTAGAGTTCTTGAGCATCGCGGACTCCTCTGCGTTTGGTTGAGTCTGGGTCGAGCGTGTAGACCTGCACCTGGTCAGGAAATAGCTGCCGCAGTCCTTTCACCGTGCTGAACTGCTTGCCTTCCCGCGTCGCCTCCCAGCCATATTCCGAGTGCATGTCAAAGATGAGATTGACCGCTGCCCGCTTACGAATGATGCCGGACAGCAGCAGCCTGGTCAGGAAGGATTTCCCGGTGCCCGATTTGCCAAAGATGCCATTGCTGCGCTCCACAAAGCGATCGAGATCAATACAGATGGGCACCTCCATATCGATCGGCTGTCCCACCGAGAAATTGCGACGATGGGGGTCATCTTCCCACCCGAAGACCGCTCGAAAGTCGCGATCGCTGGCATCATACACCTGGCTAAAGTGACTGGGGATCGTCTTTACGGGCAGCAATTCGACGGCATTGGTATTGGCTTCGTAAGAGGCTAGCGCATTAGCTTTTGCCTTCTTGGGCTTCTGGGTGGCTCCTGTCCCAGAGGTCG
>JALOOP010000077.1 GCA_025454315.1 Oculatellaceae cyanobacterium Prado106 | reverse complement strand
TTTGCTTGCTGAAATGACTCTCTTTTACCGCCTCAAATTTGATGAAGTTCGGTGCCGAGGTTTGTGAGATTAGGGTGCCGAAGTTGTGAGAATATGCAGGGAGTTGGAGAAACAGGTGAAAGCCGCCTACGACTGTGAGGTGGAAATTTCTCAAAGACCGATGGCAATTGAAGGAGAGGAGAAAGGGAGAGGGTTTATCCCAGAGAAGTTTCGATGGGTGGTAGAGCGGACTTTTTCATGGTTAGAGAATGCTAGAGCGTTGTGTCGGGATTATGAACGCTTGCCTGAGAATCACGAGGGAGTGATTTATGTCGTGAACATTCGGTTGATGCTGCGTCGTCTTGCCAAGAATCGACGAACTTGGGAGGGGCAAGATAGTCCAGAAGAAGCTTAATTTACCTTTACAAACAGACTCTGAAGCGGTTCTTCGCAAGCGATACCAATCCGGCGGTTGATCGATGATCCTATGCGGTACCGAGGCACACTGCCATAAGCGGTTCGCTGATTTAGCTAAACCTGAAATTCAGAATGTGTCATAACACCCTTATTGTGTTATTATTCAGTTACTCATTCGGTTCTGATGGGGAGCAGCCATCAGACGCAAGGGGGAAAGTCCGGTGCAAATCCGGCGCTGTCCCGCAACTGTGAGGAGAAGTGCAATTCTCTGAGTCAGGATGCCCGCCGAGTCATAAACCCGTTACATAAACATCTGCGAGGTACGGATGATGGCTATCTTAGCTTTCAAATCATTTATTGGGCTTAGGGCAGTTTTTCTTGAGTTGAATTTGTAGCGTCTTCATTTGAAGTTGCCGATTTGTAGAAAAGTACCCCTGTTCAGGCATTAGTTTGTTGAAGCCATATTCAAATATGTGGCTTCCATTGCTGATGTTCAGGGATTGTTGAATTCTGCTAGGCGGATATTTGGGTTGCCCGCGATCGCTTCATTCTGCTTGTTTACGGCGGAAGTGAAACAGATTTTTACAACTATTTTCAGTGCTAAGACGCTACAACCATGTTCATACAAAACATTCAAACTGCGATGCCGGGATATTCCCGCGTTGGTAAAAATTGTGAAGTCAAAAGAGCAGTAGAAGCCTTACAGCAAGTGCGGGAGGAGAACCATGCGACCTCAAGATAGCACCTGGCAGGGCTGTTTCGGCTACTGGCAAAATCTATTCATTCGAGAAAACCTTTTACCACTGGGACACGCCGCATGGCAAGGATTTATCACTCAAGGACGGGGCATAGTGGTATGCGATATGGCGCTCGTCGATGCTGAGTCTGTGGATTGGAATAGCGACATCGTGGAATATACACTCCAGTTTGTTCCTCTCCCCAACATTTCAGCCTACTTGCAGTCTCTCAGCCTGGAAGCAACTTTAATTGAACGGCTGATCGATACAGTTCAAACATACGACCCTGCCCAAGCAATCTTGTTGTTAATTTATGAAAACGGACGAGCGGATATTAACCTATTGCAAAACCTCAAAGTTTCTCCAATGGATTGTTGCCAACAGGTGCAACGGCGTTGGGTAGAGTTCCAGCTTGATCAATCACCCGGAGATTTGTATGAGCAAAGACTCTAATTTGATGGATTGGCAGCAAGAGTTTATTGCCACAAATTTGTTGGCGATCGGCTATAACGCCTGGGCAGGCTATCTGGGTGGTGAACGCGGTGCCATCATTTGTAGCACCAATTCTCCGAAAGTTGGCATCGCAGGGGAATCCTTCAAAACCTACTTTATTCAGCGATCGCGTCTCGCTGCTTTTCTAAACGCCTGGTTAGCGGCTCCTGACACGGTGATTCTGCGCCATCACTTCATGAATGCCCACATCCTGGAAGCAGTGGATTCTTACAATCCAACAACTGAATTGGTCTTCCTGATGGAATCATTTAACCAGGTAACGTTCCTTTACCTGAAAAATCTACCGATCACGCCACCCCAATGTTACGAACAAGTGTGTAAAACCTGGGAGGAGTTTCAGCCATCTGTTTGTGCATTGCCGAAGAAGGTCGTGCAGTAACCCTGCTGGACATTCGCGCAGTGTTCCGAAGCGATGAATTGTCTAGCCATCCCCTCATCCCGACTTATCCCTGAATTGAGACCCATTATGCTCAAGTATTACCTGAATCGCTCTGGACAGATCCCGACAGCGGTTCATCCCTTTGTAAAACATGAATTTTCTCGTCAACTAAAACCATCGGATACGCTCAAAAAAGCTGACTTTGTGTTGACTCCATACATCAAGAGCAGCAACCTGCGGGCAACTTATCAAGTTCTCAATACCGTTGTGTCTTATGTTCTTTTATGGATTCTGGCTGTGAAAGCAGCGTCTATTTCTCTGTGGCTTCTACCCCCGATCATTGCGCTGCTGATTCTCTTTTCACTTCGCTGTTTTTCTTTGATGCATGATTGCGGACACTATTCTCTCTTTCGGTCAAAACGAGCGAACCGAATCATTGGGTTCGTGCTGGGTGTGATCAACGCGATTCCCCAATATGCTTGGTCAAGAGATCATGCCTACCATCACAAAACTAATGGCGACTGGGAGCGATATCGGGGCGTTGCAGATTTCTTATCCACCAAGGCGTTTTCTCAGCTCGATCCGTTCAATCAAAGACTATATGAACTCCTGCGACATCCATTAATGGCGATTCCTGGTGGCTTTTTCTACCTTGTGATCAAGCCCAGACTCGTTTTAATCATGGGAATCTATGATTTCATCCAGCATCTATTCACTGCTCTGAAGCAGGGTGCGGAGTTTAACTTGGCGCAAATAATATCTACCCATCAGTCGAAACACTGGCAGTCGGCTGCTGAATTTTGGGATCTACTGCTCAACAATCTTTGTGTGGTTGGTGGCTGGATTTTTCTGAGCCATTTATGGGGAGTTGGATTGTTTTGGAGTATTTACTCGATCACCCTCAGTTGTTCTGCAACGATCTTCATCTGGGTCTTTTTTGTCCAGCATATTTTTGAGGGGGCTTATGCTCACAAAACAGCAGGTTGGGACTATATTTTAGGAGCAGTTCAGGGCAGCAGTTATTTAGAATTACCCACCATTCTCAGATGGTTTACCGCAAACATCGGCTATCACACGATTCATCATCTTTCCGAAAGAATTCCTAATTATCATCTTGCCGCTTGTCATCGTGAAAATAGTCACCTGCTCTCGGATGTTAAGACTCTACGAATCGTAGATCTATTCGACTGTGCCCAATTCCTGCTGTGGGATGCGGACTCAGATCGTTTGGTGTCGATCGCATCCTTGCGTCAAGCAACTGAGATGGCGAATCTAACGACCAATTGTGCAAGCAGCGGAGAGTCAAACAGTCCAACGGTTAAAAGTATTGAAGGTTGAGGTTTGATCTAGATGAATAATCTATTGTTTACGACCCTGGGAATTCTACTGGTACTCCTAATCGCTGGAATCGCACTCTATCTACTCACAGCCCGTAAGTATCAATCTCCTGATTCCGTTGCCAATTCCTATGATGACTGGACGAATGACGGCATTCTGGAATTTTACTGGGGCGAACACATCCACCTGGGGCACTACGGCTCTCCACCCCACAAAAAAGATTTTCTCAAAGCCAAGGCAGACTTTGTTCATGAAATGGTGCGTTGGGGAGGACTCGTTAGCCTTGCTCCCGGCACTACGGTTTTAGATGTGGGCTGTGGCATTGGTGGCAGTAGTCGCATTCTGGCAAGGGATTATGGTTTTGCCGTCACGGGAATCACCATCAGTCCTCAGCAAGTTAGACGCGCCCAAGAATTGACATTACCTGGGGTGAGTGCCCAGTTCAAGGTGGATGATGCACTGGCGTTGTCCTTCCCCGATGCCAGCTTTGATGTGGTCTGGTCGATCGAGGCGGGACCGCATATGCCCGATAAAGCCCAGTTCGCTAGAGAGCTATTGCGCGTTCTGAAACCGGGTGGAATTTTGGTGGTCGCCGATTGGAATCAGCGGGACGATCGTCATATCCCCCTAAATTCCTGGGAAAAGCCCGTCATGCGACAACTGCTCGATCAGTGGTCTCATCCCGCGTTTTCTAGCATTGAAGGATTTGCAGAACTACTGGAGGCAACCGGACTGGTTGCAGGTGAAGTCACCACGGCTGACTGGACAGTGGAAACCTTGCCCTCGTGGCTCGACTCCATCTGGCAGGGAGTAGTGCGCCCAGAGGGAATTGTTCGGTTTGGCGTGATCGGGTTGATTAAATCCTTGCGGGAAGTGCCCACGTTCCTGTTGATGCGTCTGGCATTTGGGGCTAGGCTGTGTCGCTTTGGGATGTTTCGGGCGGTGCGTGCCAATGTCCCGATGAGTGAGGTGTTGTCTACGCAAGCGGGTAATAGGCTTGTACGATCATGAGTGTCATTGATCTTCTAGCTCCCCATGATGCCGACAATGATGTCCTCTATGATGTGGTCATTGTTGGTGGTGGCGTTGTGGGTCTGGTACTAGCCTGCGGGTTGCAGTCTTCAGGGTTGCGGATTGCGATCGTCGAAGCGAAAACACCCCAGCAGGCGGCAGAACGCCCCCGCGCCTATGCCCTATCGCCCCAGTCTGCCCACATTTTTCGTGCTCTGGGTTTATGGGAGCAGATTGCTCCGGCGATCGCCCACTTCCCCCAAGTCGTCCTGTCGGATGCCAACTATCCGTATCGTGTGGAATTCCTGCCAGATGATATTGGTGAACCTGCTGTCTACTACTGCGCTGAACATGCCGTCTTGGTGGAGGCACTTCAACAAAAAATTGCAACTTTCCCTACCGTGACCTGTTGGGATGAAACTCAAGTCGTAGAGGTCAATTATGGCAATGATCATGCGACACTGATGCTCAACCATTCGCAACCAACAGAACGAACTGTTGCCGTAAATGCAACCCTGGTCGTAGCGGCTGATGGTGCTAACTCTCCATTGCGAATAGGATCTGGGATTAAAACCATCGGCTGGGATTACTGGCAATCTTGTATTACAGCCTTTATCTCACCTGCTCCGCCTCACCAGAACATTGCCTACGAACGGTTTTGGTCAAGTGGCCCGTTTGCCATTTTGCCCTTACCCGACAACCGCTGTCAGATTGTTTGGACTGCTTCTCATACGGAAGCGAAGGCGATCGCTGCTTTGCCACCGACCCAGTTCATGGTTGAAATGAAGCATCGCTATGGCAGTCAAGCCAGCGACCTTACCTTACTCAGTGATCCCCTGGTATTTCCGGTTCGGTTGATGCAGAGTCAAACCTATTGCAAACCTCGCCTTGCTTTGGTCGGAGATGCCGCCCATTGTTGCCATCCCATTGGTGGGCAGGGGCTAAACATGGGTATCCGCGATGCGGCAGCTCTGGCTCAAGTTCTTCAAACGGCACAGCAACAGCAACAGGACATTGGTAGTTTAGCGGTTCTAAAATCCTACGATCGCTGGCGGCGTTTTGAAAACTGGATCATCTTGGTGATGACCGATTTACTCAATCGCACCTTTTCTAACCACTGGTTGCCTTTGGTCATCCTGCGGCGCATTGTCCTGCATGGAATGATCACCTGGACTCCCTTGCGGCAATTATTCCTGCGGCTAATGACTGGACTCTGGGGCAGACAACCCCAATTATCGAGTTTTGCACCGCTAGCCGTATCTGTGGATAGGCACACTACTTATCAAAACTATTCCAAATCGGGAGAAACCGCTTGACTCATACAGATTTGACCTTACCTCGTCCTCGCTGGCAGGTAATCACCTTCACGCTCATCCTGCATCTCGGCTTACTCCTGGCACTGCTTCCCACCACTTTCAGTTGGACAGCGGTTGGAGTAGCCTTGTTTCTCCACTGGCTCACAATGGGAATTGGCGTTTCCCTTGGTTTTCATCGATTGGCAACGCATCGCAGTTTCAAAGCTCCCAGATGGCTGGAATATTTCCTAATTCTCTGTGGCACTCTGGCAGGTCAAGGGGCAGTTAAAGGTTGGGTAGGCTACCACCGGATGCACCATTTGTATGCCGATCGCACAGGTGATCCGCATGATTCTACACGGGGCTTCTGGTGGAGTCACATTAGTTGGCTGATGCATGACGTTCCGATGCGTAGCGAATTGCGCCGCTTCACGAAAGATATTGCCGATGATCCGTTTTATCAGTTCTGTCATCAGCACTATATTGCGTTGCAAGGTGTGCTGGCACTCATACTCTACGGACTGGGGGGAATGCCCTTTGTGGTGTGGGGCATTTTCGTTCGTTTATTTGTGGGTTTTCACAGCACCTGTTTCGTCAATAGTGCCTGCCATAGGTTTGGCTATCGTAATGTTGAGGTGGGCGATCGCTCTACAAACTGCTGGTGGGTAGCCATGCTGACCTTTGGCGAAGGCTGGCACAACAATCATCATGCCTGTCAATCCTCAGCGCAGTTTGGCTGGCGCTGGTGGGAAATTGACCTGATCTGGCTGACAATTCGATTGCTAGAAAAGTTGAAATTAGTCACGAACGTCAAAACCGCACACTTAAGATTGAATACAGGGGAATCGGCAGATGGTGATTAACAGATCTCAGAAAGACTTCCTTGATCAACCTGACCACCAAACGTTACGCGATGGATCTATTTCTGAATTGGCAGATTGTATCCATGAACTACCCGCTGGAGAACGCTATCTTTATCAGCTTTTCAGCCTGATTGAAGTCGGTGATCTAACCGTTACGAATCCACAAGGTAAAGTATTCCACTTTGGTCAGGTAGGTTCTGACTTGCCACTCCATCTCATCATTCACAATCCTGATACCTGCGATCGCCTGCTCGCGTTCGGTACGCTAGGTTTTTGTGAAGCCTACATGGATGGCTGGTGGGATGAGGCAAATAACAATCTCGTGGAACTGATTGGGCTATTTCATCGCAGCAATGTTTATGCTCAAGCGCAGAATCGGCTCACGGTTGCCCTCGCAATCAAAATCATCACGCAGCGATTGCAAACTGTGCCAACTCTGATTCAAAACAGTCGCAAAAATGTTCAGCATCACTACGACCTGGGCAATGACTTTTACCAACAGTTTCTTGACCCCACAATGACCTACTCCTGTGGCTATCAGCTTCAGGAAGCCGACTCTTTAGAACAAATGCAGCGTCAGAAGTATGAATTGATCTGTCGCAAACTAGCACTTCAACCTGGAGAATCGCTGATTGATATCGGCTGTGGCTGGGGCGGAATGTTAATCTATGCCGCTGAACATTACGGCATTTCTGGAACTGGGGTAACGCTGAGTGAGCCACAGGCAACACTGGCACGAGAGCGGATTGAGCACAGAGGATTGAGCGATCGCCTCAAGATCATCATTGCCGATTATCGAGAGGTGCAGGGGCAATACGATAAGTTTGTCAGCATTGGTATGTTTGAGCATGTGGGTAAAGGAAATTTTGCCACGTTCATGCAAAAGGCATTCCAACTGCTAACACCCAATGGAATTGGATTACTGCACACGATCGTCACTCAAAGTCATGAACGCAATGGAGCCTGGGTAGATAAATATATTTTTCCAGGCGGTTATGCTCCCCAACTGCATGAGTTGACCCAAGAACTATGGGCAGCCAAACTCTCAGTCGCACACTGCGAAAATTTGAAACCCCACTATGCTGAAACAATGAAACGGTGGGCAGCAAACGTGACAACCAATCGAACAGCGATCGCATCACTCGATCCCCGTTATGATGAACGATTTCTTCGCATGTGGTATCTCTATCTGCAATCCTTTGAAGCATCATTTCGCTATGGTGGTTTACACGTTTATCAACTTCTCTTTTATAAAGGCAAGCAGTGGCAATTGAATGTACCGATGACGTTTTCTTTCTAGCGATCGGTGCAGTTCTATTCAATCTCTACTGACCTGAATTCTTTATCCAATCGTTATGTCTCAAGATACTTTGCTTGTCTGCATTCTTTGTCGTTTTTCAGAAACACAATTGAGTAAAACCGAATCCATTCCGGGTCAGATGCTATTTGACCAATTAAGCCATAAACTGGCACAGTCTGATCAAGAAACCATTACTCTCCGGCCCGTTCGGTGTATGGGAGCTTGTAGTCATGCCTGCATCGCCGCTTTTATGGCTCCCAACAAACTCACCTTTATCCTGAGTCAACTCTCTCCCACCGATTCAGTTTCCGACTTGTTGGAATTTAGCCGTCAGTATATCGCTGCTTCAGATGGCAAAGTTCCCTACAAAGACCGTCCTGCGACCGTCAAACAGAACATTCATGCAGTTCTGCCGTCATTGCCGCACCAACCTTAAAATCACGTAGGAGTCAATCATGCACAAAATTCCTGTAACCGTCGTCACAGGCTTTTTAGGAGCCGGAAAAACAACCCTCGTGCGTCATTTATTGCAGAACAATCAGGGTCGCCGCATTGCCGTATTGGTGAATGAGTTTGGCGAAGTCGGCATTGATGGTGAACTGTTGAAATCCTGTCGGGTTTGTGATGACGATGAAGATCCCAATGCAAACATATTGGAACTGGCAAATGGCTGTTTGTGTTGCACCGTGCAGGAAGAATTTTTGCCAACCATGCAGGAGTTGTTAAAAAGACGCGATCGCCTCGATTGCATTTTGATCGAAACTTCTGGTTTAGCCTTGCCCAAGCCTTTAGTACAAGCCTTTCGCTGGCCCGAAATTCGCACCGGAGCAACGGTTGATGGCGTTGTGACTGTTGTAGATTGTGAAGCCCTTGCGAATGGTCAATTTGTGGGTAATCTGGATGCCCTGGAAGCCCAACGGCAAGCGGATGATAGCCTGGAGCATGAAACCCCGATTGAAGAACTGTTTGAAGACCAATTAGCTTGTGCGGATATGGTGTTATTAGCCAAAGTCGATCGCGTTGATTTAGCAACTCAACATCGCATTCAGCAATGGTTAAAAAAAGAATTGCCAAATGGTGTCAAGATTGTGCCCTGCAAGCAGGGAGAAATTAGTCCCGATCTTTTGCTGGGATTTAACGCAGCCGTTGAAGACAATCTCGACTCCCGTCCCAGCCATCATGATACGGAAGAGGAGCATGAACACGATGAAGACATTACTTCGCGCCCCCCTAGCTATTGCCTCGGCAATATAACGATGCCTTCTTTCAGGTTGCCGGAGTAATATATCGCTCTTCACACTCTTACTAAAGAAAGTATTAAAAATTGCTCAAACCCAGCTTTTGTTTGTGAGAATGATTACCATTCTCAATTATACCTACCCTTGTTGAGGACTCCTTATGACAGCGACCAACTCATTTCTCAATGAAGCCGTCTACCTTGCTAAAAACCCCAGAGTTGCAGCAGCCGTTGCTCAGGGCTTATATCTCTCTGGACTGCAAGAGTACGAGCAGGTTGGGCAATTCCAGGAACGCAACGGCGTGATCTTCAACGGCACAACGGGCAACGACATTGTTCAAACTTCTGGGCAAAAGCCCTCTATATTTGGTGTGCCTGTACGATCGATAGAACTCGCAGGACGACTAGTGATCGCTGAAGTCGAATCCTTTGGAGTGGGTGAGTTTGATACGCTACTTGGCTCACCCGGACGCAACATTTTTTATCTGGGTGACAATGCGGCTGAGGCTCCGCGTGATTTCTACCTGGGAACGGGCGATCGTGACTATGCCTTGATCCGCTTCTTTGATCCCACTAGCGAAGATGCAATTTATCTGGCAGGAAATCCTGAAGACTACGATCTCGAAACCATTAACAGCAGTGTCCACATCTCAAAAAATGGGGATCTGATTGGTATCGTTGAAGATATTCCCGCACTGATTCCTGATGAGTTGTTTACGGACAATGGGATTCTGCTCTTCGCTCCCCAAAATGCCTACTATGCTAGCCGTAGCAGACCCTACTTTAACGAACCTGCCTATTTTGCAGCAAATTCTGATGTGGAGGCCTTAGTAGAGGCTGGTGATTATAGTTCTGGCTGGGATCATTTCATTAGACAAGGAATCAACGAAGGACGGCTTTCTTTCTTCAACGGCGTGGTAGGACGAGATTCTTTCTTCTATCCCTTGGGCAGTGCGATCGTTGCTGGAATGCCAATTGTTTCCTACGATCCAGCAACTAAAGTCCTGACCACGGCAACCACTGGTAGCGGTGACTATGATCATTACCACGGAGCTTTTGGGGTCAATCGCTTCTTGTTAGGCAACGCCGGAATTGATTTCTACGTTGGGCAAGGGGAGCAAGATTATGCTTTAATCGGCGATTTTGATCCCAAAGAAGATCAGCTAATTATGGCGCAATCAATTGAAAATTATAACTTTGAGGTAATCGAAGAAGAATTTGATGGAGTCAGCTATCAGTTCCTCCAAGTCTCGAACCAGTCTGGTGATGTCATTGCACAACTCGAAGAGCCTGACCTGACTTTTGTTCAAGTTCCTAGTGATATTGCGGGCACCTATGCGCTAGTCTCAGTTGACAACGAAAATGTACGGTTGTCTGCCACAGAAGGGAATGACTTGTTGAACGGTACAGTCAGTAAAGATGAAATTAATGGATTAGCTGGAGATGACATCATTCGAGGTTTAGCAGGAAATGATGTTCTGAAAGGAGGTGATGACAGTGATCAAATTTTTGGTAATGATGGTAATGATGTTCTAGATGGTGGCGCTGGAACTGATACGCTGACTGGGGGCAATGGAAAAGATCGGTTTGTGCTGGCTCGACTTGGTTCATATCAGACGACAGGAAGCCGCCTTCAATCGGAAGCGGATGTAATCACAGATTTCGTCGTGGGTGAAGATGTGATTGCCCTGGATGGTGGACTCAACTTTGGCGATCTATTTATCTCCAGCAACACAGATGGTAATGCGGTCATTTCCGATCTATTGACTGGGCAGTTTCTGGCAGTCGTTGAAGGCATTGAAGCAACATCCCTGCGTGCTTCTAACTTCACAACTCTGGTGCAGCCGATCGATCGCTATTCCGACTCGTCTACGAGCGATCCTGACAAAATTGATGCAGGTATTCCGGGGTTTGTGGGTACAGATGGTGATGGTAAAGTCACCCCCAATAATGTTGTCAATCCTATCTTTGTTGCCTGGGCAACTGATGTTGTAGGCTATTCTCCGGCTCCAGGCGTAGAAGATCCGTGGCGATCGCCCGAAAAAGCTCTGGGAGAAGTTGCTCGGACTGCCAACTTCCGTGATATCGTCTCACTGGGCGATTTAGACGAAGCTCAAATTGAGGCAGGGGCTAGCCCTGGTGAGATTACCTTATCATTTGATTCAGGGATCAGAGACGGTGAAGGTGCAGATTTTGCAGTTTTTGAAAACGGCTTCGATAACCGAGGCGGAATTTTTGGTGAACTGGCTTACGTGGAAGTTTCGAGCGATGGCGTGAATTTCGCTCGTTTTGCTAGTGACTCGCTCACAGGTGAACCTGTTCCAGCCCAAGGCGTGCTCGATCCGACAGGCATCTACAATCTAGCAGGCAAGCATGTCAACAATGCATCTGAATTTAACGGTCAGTTCTTTGGTTCCTCTTGGGGAACACCCTTTGATCTAGACACCTTAACCGATCATGAACTTGTCATCAACGGCAAAGTAGATTTACATGCCATTCGCTATGTCAAAGTGATTGACATTCCGGGTAATGGCAGTTTTCTGGACTCATTCAGCAAGCCTATCTATGATCCATTTCCGACCACTTCACCCATTACTTCTGGTGGCTTTGATTTGGAGGCAATTGGTGTAATTCATGCCATGTCAACTTAGCTAAGGTAATGTAGTTACTATGACTCAAGATACTTTGTTAGTTTGTGTCCTTTGCCGTTTTTCAGAAGCGCAATCCAGGGTTGAGGCAGTTCCTGGTCAGGTTCTATTTGACCAATTGAAACAAAGACTTGCTGAATCTGATTCAGAGACGATCAACCTCCGTCCTGTACGTTGTATGGGGGCTTGTAGTCAAGCTTGTACAGCGGCATTTATGGTTCACAATAAATTAATCTTTATCTTGAGTCAACTCTCTCCCATCGACTCAGTTTCCGATCTGCTGGAATTTAGCTATCAATACATCAGTGCTTCAGATGGCAAAGTTCCCTACAAAGACCGCCCCGCAACCATCAAACAGAACATCCACGCGGTTCTGCCGCCCTTACCGACCCATCCTTACAACCATTCAGGTGATAACCATGCACAAATCATGTCGTGTGAGACCAGGCATTCGATCTGACAGAGTTGGTCAGCCGCTTGTAGTTTCTGGCACAGGAGCATGAATCTTATCGGATCAAGGGCTTGTAGCCGTGCCCAATAAAGCCATGTGGATGGTCATTCAAAGCGTTGGCAATCGATTTGATACGTTTTACAATCGCCCCTGGCAACTGGATGAACCGCGCCAAACTCGGTTAGTATTTGTTGGGCAATCGATCAATTTAAAGCAATTTTCTGCTTCAGTTCAGGAAGAGATCCATATCTCGGTGAGTACAGCGATATTCAGGTTATTCTGAGGTGAGACACAGCTTTCGAGTCGGGATCAGCGCTACGTTGTAGGAGATCTATACATGGGTGAATTCTCACGCCAAGTTACACCACTCAATCACACCATCACAGAACCCTTGCTAACAGGCGGACAGATTGAGTACGAAGACTTTCCCGCCACGATCGATGTCACGGGACCACTCCTCTACACTCTATTTCAGGAGCGCTGGCAGGAAACTCAGATTGGTCATGTTGTAGAAGGTAGTGTGCTGGAGTTGGAATTCACTCAACCGCCTAAAATTTGCATTCTGTATGATGGCTATCTCACTGTCGTTACCGAAGCATGGCATCTGCATCTTTGCCTGGAAGAACATCTGGGCGGTCCTCTAGAAAAAACACCTCCTGAGATGCGGCAGCAGCGACTGATTCACCGTGCCTCGCTGTATCGTCGTCTAAACGAACGGGGAGAAGCCCGCAGTTGGGGGATTCAGTTCTGGAATGGAGCAGGCGAAAAGATGATGAATCTATTTTTGCCCAATCCCTTTGTGGGTGAAGATGAAGACCTGCTCCCAGAAGGCAAACCCCAACTCGAAAAGTTGAGTTTGTACCAGGAATTGCGCGAAACCTACGTTCTGGGAACTCGTCCTATCCCGTTTGACCAGAATCCCTTAAAGCGTCCTTATCTTGCAGTGTGCCGCTCTAGTCGTTGCTATCCTTCGCGCAACTGGCAACCGATTATTGAGGCACTTCAGGAAGCCGTCAAGCAAGCGGGACTAGATGTGTATGTGATGACCTCTGGTTGCCTGGAGGTGTGCAAACTGGGTCCCGTCGTCTTCTATTCCAGTGATAAAACCTGGTACACTCGCGTCACGCCTGACATTGCCAAACAAATTGTGCAAGACCATGTTCAGCAGGGACACAAAATCGAGTCTCATCTCTATCCACCGATTCAGCATTTGCCATGAACCGATCGCGTCTTGGGTCTATCTTTTTGGGCTGTATGATCGCACTCTCATCTTGTGCGATCGCACCGCCTCAACCCTCCACTAACTCCAACCCAGAGTGTGTGCGAGAGTATCGCGCGGATGTAGATTACTTTCCGAATAAAGTTCGCTTGACTGATGCTCAGGGATTCACCGTGACGTATCATCAGCATTATAAAGTGGTATCTGTGAATCGTCCTTGGAAAGATGCCAAAACGCAATTTCAATATGTGCTGGTGCAGTGTGGAACTCCAATTCCATTGGGATTTAAGCCAGAGCAAATTATACAAATTCCAGTCCGTTCGGTCGTTGCTTTATCCACAACTCACTTTGTTCCGTTGGAGCGATTAAACGTCCTCGATCGCTTAGTTGGAATTAGTGATTTTAAGGATGTCACGACTCCTGCTGTGACGGCAAAAATTGAAGCGAACCAATTGGTTGAAGTCGGTGATTCTGGAAATTTGAGTGTCGAAAGAGTGCTGGAACTGTCACCAGAATTGGTTACTACCTTCGGTACGGGCAACCCTCAACAAGATACCCATCCTAAACTCCTGGAGGCGGGTCTGAAGGTGGCGATCGTTGCCGAGTATATGGAATCGACTCCGCTGGGAAGAGCCGAATGGATCAAGTTTCTGGCAACGTTTTTTAACCGGGAGGCAGAAGCAGAACAACGCTTTGCGGAAGTGCGGCAGCGATACCAGGCGATCGCGGCAAAAGCCGCCCAACGGCAACTAAAACCGACCGTATTTTCAGGCTTCGATTATCAGGGCACCTGGTATATCCCAGGGGGCGAGAGCTATGTGGCGCGGTTTTTTCAAGATGCAGGTGCCACTTATCTTTGGGCAGATGAACGAACACCGGGCAGTGTGCAGTTAAATTTTGAGCAGGTCTACGATCGCGCTGTCACCGCTCAGTATTGGATTGTCAATGCAAATAGTATCAAAACCCGCGTAGATTTGCTGGCAGCGGACTCTCGCTATCAAAACTTTGTAGCCCTGCAATCAGGAAAGGTGTTCAGTCCGACAGCCAAAGTCAATCCGGACGGGGGTAACGATTACTGGCAAAGCGGCACTGCCAATCCAGATTTAATCCTGGCAGATTTGGTGAAGATTTTTCATCCTGAGTTAATGCCTCAACATCAATTTGTGTACTATCGACAGTTGCCCCAATGAAGTGGCGTAGTTCTGCATCTTACCCCTGGCTGTTGGGCATCCTGAGCGGTGGTTTGTTGCTGCTGTTTGTTGT
The DNA here is from genome assembly GCA_025454315.1 of Oculatellaceae cyanobacterium Prado106. Taxonomy (GTDB): domain Bacteria; phylum Cyanobacteriota; class Cyanobacteriia; order Elainellales; family Elainellaceae; genus Prado106. The sequence continues at coordinate 4,178 of JALOOP010000077.1, read as the reverse complement.
AAGTTTAGCAATCGGAACGGTGCCAATTCCATTATCGGATGTGTTCACAACTCTGATGGGTGGTACCCCGACCAAGCCCACCTGGAGCGCGATCATCTGGCAATTTCGCCTGCCGCGATCGCTGACGGCCATGTTAGCGGGTTCTGCCCTCGCCATTAGCGGCTTACAACTGCAAACCTTGTTTCACAATCCTCTGGCAGGACCGTTCGTGCTGGGAATCAGTTCGGGTGCCAGTTTGGGGGTCGCGATCGTGGTGCTTGCCTCGCAGCAACTTGGGTTTCTCTATGGCGATATCAACATCATTACCGCCGCCTGCATTGGCGCTGCGAGCGTCGCAGTATTGGTGATTGTGACGGCACGGATGGTGCAAAGCGCGATCGCGCTCCTCGTGTTGGGACTGATGTTTGGCTATGCCACAGGAGCGGTTGTCAATATTCTGCTGCAACTGAGTTCTGCTCAACAGGTACAGCAGTTTGTCATTTGGACGTTTGGCAGCTTTGGCGGTGTCACCTGGGCACAACTTCCCCTGATGGCGAGTGGCATTGCGATTGGCGGCGCGATCGCGTTTATCACAACCACTGCCTTGAATGTAATTCTGCTTGGCGACACTCAAGCCCGATCGCTGGGAGTCAGTCTAAATCGACTCCGGTTTCTAGTTTTACTCAGTTCATCCATTCTGGCAGGAGTCGTGACTGCGTTTTGCGGACCCATCGCGTTTCTGGGTGTTGCAGTGCCTCATCTCTGTCGAGGTGTGCTGCAAACGAGTGATGTCCGATGGCTTCTACCCAGCGCAACGATCGTTGGGGCTGGGCTAGCATTAGTGGCAGATTTGCTGTCGCAAGTTTTGGTGCGATCGTCGGTGTTGCCGCTCAACTCGGTCACTGCTTTGATTGGCACGCCGATTTTGATCTGGGTGATTCTCCGCAACCAAATCAGACATTAATCAATTTTCTTAACCCTTTCTCTTATTGTATGCTTCTCCACACTGAACACCTCACTGGCGGTTATCGGGATCATCCTGTGATCCACAATCTGCATCTAACTCTGCAACCGGGTGAGTGGCTCAGTCTGATAGGCGCAAATGGATCGGGTAAGTCTACACTGCTAAAGTTGTTAAACCGCCTGTTAATACCGCAACAGGGAGCGGTGTGGCTGGATGGCAAGGCGATTCACAGTCTCCCGGCTCAAATTGTGGCGCAAACGCTGGCATGGTTGCCGCAGCAATCGATCGCACCAGCGGGTTTAACGGTGCGACAACTGGTGAGTTTGGGACGCACCCCCTACCAACCCTGGTGGCAGTGGGAATTGAACGCAGATGACCGTGATCAAGTGGAAACCGCAATGGCACAAGTGCAGGTGCAACAATTTAGCAATCGCCCGGTAGAGCAACTGTCAGGTGGAGAGCGGCAACGGGCATTTCTGGCGCTGGCACTGGCTCAAGCACCAAAAGTGTTGTTGTTAGATGAACCAACGACGTACTTAGATATTCACTATCAATTAGAGTTGCTGGAATTGTTGCGGCGGTTGAATCGAGAACAGAACCTGACAATTATTACGGTATTGCACGATATCAATCTGGCTGCCCGCTATAGCGATCGACTGGCACTGTTGCGTCACGGTTGCTTGTGGGCGATCGGGACTCCTGTTGACACTTTAACCCTGGAGAACTTACGGCAGGTATTTGACATTGAAGCTGCAATTCTACAAACTCCCGTTGGGCTTCAGGTGTGTCCCTTAGCACCAGCCTCAATCTAATAGAATTCTATTAATTTGGTAAGTCTCCGTTAGGCAAGTTGAATCACCACCAATGGAAGTCTCTCCAACTGTACCAGAAATGTTTGACAGCCTATCTTCTGACAATTCTGGTTTTGCCATGCGATAGAGTTTACCAGTGAGTGAACGCACAGTTGCTTTGAATCGCAATAGTCTATGACCTGCCTGCGGCGATCGCAGTGGCAGCAAAGCTCCCGTCAAAATAGTCTGATCCAGGATAGCTTCAGCAAGCCCAACTACCTCGGAAAGATTGGCTTTCGTCAAATTGGTGTGACTCAAATTAGCCTCAGTTAAACAACTTTGGTGCAAGTTCGCCAAAATCAGAAACGCCTTTGTCAAATTGGCTTGCGTTAAGTTAGCAAAACTGAGATTAGAGTGGATTAAGAATGCGCCACTTAAATCCGCTCGATGCAAGTTCGCACCACTGAAATCAACGTTCATCAGAGATGCACCCCGCAAGTCGGCGCAGTTTAAGTCAACATCCTGCAACCGTACATCCCTGAGATAAATACCACGTAGATTGACTCCTCGAAAGTCACGATCGCCCCGTCGATAGCGTTCTAAAAGTTCGTCTGCTCTCATGTAGGATGGTTTGACCCGATTGCTTGCAGTTTTGCACTTCGGCATAATTTAACAGACCACACCTGGTCTGACTATCCTGGTCAGGGGCATTTGAGGATTACGAAATGATTAAAGGTATCAATACTCTGAGTTGGGTTGCAATACTGTGTGGGATTTTGGGATTTGATGGAAGTCAGATCGCTACTGCTACAAATGGCACATCGCGCGATTCCGCCCAGGACAAATTCACTTTATTAAATAACCATCAACAACTTGCGCTTCAGCCAACTCGTCCGACCGAAACACCCGATCAATGGGTAGAACTGGGGCGGCGGGTGCATGGAGGCTTTGGCTCCTACATTGCATTAGGCATTCGCATCGGTTTGGATGCCATGCAACGATTAGATGCAGCCCCCCGCACACTGGATGTCACCTACTACAGTGGGGCGATCGCACCATGCCCTTGTGTTGCAGATGGCATCATGATTGCCACCACTTCAACCCCTGGACAAAACTTGTTGCGAGTTGCTACGACTACCAGCCCAGAAGGGACTTTTGGCGTTGCTGAGATTCGCGTTTCGCGTCAGCGATCCGCTCTGCGGAATCGCACCACTGGAACAGCACTGCGCTACACCATTCCTACAACTGCCAAAACCCAGTTAGATAGCTGGAATCAAAACACCACTGGACGACAACGCTACGATGCCGTGATGAGTGCGTCAGAAGAGACTTTATTTTCGGTAGAAGTTATCCCCTGATGCGCTGTTCAAATCAACGATATAGTGAGCCAGACTAGTTTATAGTAGCGATCGCACATCTTTTTCGATATCTTCTGGCTTTGCTGTTGGCGGATAGCGTTTCACCACGTTTCCATTGCGATCGACCAGAAATTTAGTAAAGTTCCACTTAATCGCCTCTATACCAAAAATTCCGGGTGCTGCTTTTCTCAAATATTGATACACCGGATGAGCGTTATCGCCATTGACCTCAATTTTTTGAAACAGAGGAAAGGAAACGCCAAAGCGAGTTTCACAAAAAGACTGGATCTGCTCAGAATTTCCTGGCTCTTGCTGCCCAAACTGATTGCAGGGAAATCCTAAAACAACCAATCCCTGGTCAGCGTATTGATCATATAACGCCTGCAACCCTTGATATTGAGGGGTAAAGCCGCACTGGCTCGCTGTATTCACAATCAACAAAACTTTGTTTTTATACGTATCAAGGGAAACTGGATTTCCCTCAATGCTAGTCGCGGAAACATCATAAATTGATGCAGGTGCGTCTACTGCCATAGCGTCAAATACTCCCTGAATAAAACGTACTCTAACTACTTTACAAAATTTCTGGAAACTGTTTCTCAATACAAATAGAAGTCCCAGAGGAGAGTGAACCGGGACTTCAGAGGAGACTTGAGATAAGTGGCAGAGATCGCAAATTACCATAGTGCATTGTTGAATAGCACTGCCCATAGAACTCCTGCCGCACCTACAGCCAGCAGTAAATTTGTGAAAAAGCGACCTGCCTCCGCATTAAAGCCAAGCACTTTATCTTCCTGACCTGCGGTGAAAAACAGCGACCATGCCTGGTTAGCACTCATTACGTCAGCCTGGGCGTTAAAGTCCGGTCTGAACACAACTGGACCGATCAGATATTTGTTGGGGAAATCGAAGTCAGTTTTCATGAGAGTTATCTCCAAAATAGATGACGTTTACTGATCCCAACCTTCCTTATCTGACGACAATGGAGTTGACCTGAGACGTCTATCGAATTGACCGATCTTCACGTCAAGCGATCTGGAATAGGAAAGAGATCGCGACTGAAGATTGAGAAAGGTTAAGCGTTCG
>JALOOP010000473.1 GCA_025454315.1 Oculatellaceae cyanobacterium Prado106 | reverse complement strand
GGCTGGCAACCTAACGATCCTGTCCCCAGCCCCAACGATAACCCCGTTCCCGCCTTCTACATCCAACCCTGCCCCGAATGGCTCGACCCCGACACCAAGCTCAAGAAGCCCCGAGGCTGGATGGACATCTGGCTAGAACAAAAGCTGATTATCAAACCCCCCAACCTCATCCCCGAACGCATGGCCTCGCTGATGACATCCAAAAAGCGATCGCCCAAAAAACTCAAAGCCGCCAGCAATCCCCCCCTCACCGGAGCCGAAATCAAAGAAGCCCGCAAAGAGAAGGGCTGGACCCAAACCAAGCTAGCAGGCACCCTCAAGGTACACCAAAGCCTCATTGCCAAGATTGAATCGGGCGATCGCCCCATTAGCGCCGAGATGGAGACTTCTTTGCGGCGAGTCCTGGATTTGTAAGTGGATGAGTGGATGGGTGGATGGGTGGATGGGTGGATGGGTGGGGATGGGCGAATCTTTTTTTGCTCATCCCTTTTTTTACGTCTTGATTTTTTTCGCCCTCGCCCCACCTTCTAATTACAAAACGCTCTTCAACAACAAACCCCTTTGCCAAACAGTGCAAAGTCCCTATCTAGCAAATAATCCCCCTTAAAAAGCGAATAGGACAACCTCCAAAGAGTTTCTCACCCCAGAAGAAGCCCCCCTAGATCACCCATCCACCCACCCACTTCATCCACCCATCCACCTCCCAAAGGGGTTTGTCATATTTTTCTTTTTGTCATATGACAAAAACTCTCTAAAATTCCGATCTAAGCCATGTATAGCAAGGCTTTCACGATATGACAAAGGCTTCCAAATGCTCCCATAGAATCTCCGTATGATCCCATAAAGTGCCCCGAATACTCCCATAGAATATTTTTAAAACCCTTGCTCAGTAAGGCTTTTCGGATTTTATGACAGCCCGATCAGTCTGATAAGACTGATCCTTTTTAAAACGCCCTTTTGAAAACTCTGGCATAATTCGCCTTCAGATTCCTAAAAGTCTATCTTTTCCCAGGAGGCACCCTGCATGGACTAAATTCGCTCCCTCCCTCCTTCCGTGAACCCCCCTCCTCTAACCCCTTTCTCAAAAATTCTGCGCTCAAAAAACCCTCACCAGCATTCGCTAGCAAGGGTTCTTAGAAACCGGAGTTCCGGCGTACCGTCAGTAACGTAACCGATAACCGTAACCAGGTTTCCAATACGTTGCCAAAAGGTAAACCCTACGGCTCCATCTAAGCAGACCATGAGAACGGGTGACAGGAAGGCTCCCCGAAGGACTCCTTCGACCAAGACACTGACTTCTACTGTTTGGCGACAAGGGAATCAGCAGTCTTGTTGACGATCGTTCGTGGGCTGTGCGAGGCAGCTCGTAGAGTTGTGCGTCTATCCTAGCAAGTTTTGATCAAAAGATAAAACTTGCGACCGATCTTCCCCTGACCTGGGGACAGGTCAGGACGCATCACTCTGTATCCCTCGCTTCATTTGGGACTGAGAGTGATGAATGCGATCGCCCCTCCATCCAACGCGGCGCGATTCTCAAAAACTTGAGCCTATGCATTCTCCTTTCGTTCTCTGTGTCCAACCTCAGAGAGTCACATTCGCTGAAAAACTCGGCAATTCAAATCCTCGTTATTTCTGCTTTAAGCTCCTCCGTTCAACCTGACAGCGCAAGGTCAAGGAAAACTACACAGCAGAAATAACGAGAACAACTAAAACTCGTTCACTCAATGACAGCCAAAGATCAAATCAACTAACGCTTGTGGAATAAGCGTCTTGTCTGCCCAAAAGCATGAACAGACAGAATGCTCCTCCCACAAAATTAATTCATGATTTTCTGGAATTTCATTGAATGAACTCCGCGATCGGTGAACCTTCACTATTCGATCGCCGATTTTGTCTTGCCTTTTTTTAGTGCGATCGCTCTCTGCCTCACCCTTTAGGCCAGAGTCATGCCAACTTCCTTATCTGTCTCCCAACCCGTTTCCAGCTTCATTTCTCCTGCCCCTCAAAATGCCCCACAGAATGCTCCACAAAATGCCCCACAAAATCTGCTGGAGCAACCGGTCAAACCTGTTCTACGTGCCCATTCCCTGGAAGAATTTCAGCGACAGATTGAACGGGAATTCATAGCAGGATCGGCGATCGCCCCCACCCTCTACAGCACCAGCGTTGACCTCGTTCCCGACACCCGCATCCTTCCTGGCGGAGATGTCGAAGCCCCGATTCACGATGCCCTCAACTGGGAACGCTATGTCCGATTTGGAACACAGGCCAATGCATCCTTCTGGGCAGCCCTCCTGGTCAACGAATCTGGAACCACCTGGCAGGCAAAACTCAGTCAACCCCGACTCGACAACCAAAAAACTCGCAAACGCGGTGAACCGGTTTATCAAAAATATGAAACGCCCCGAGGCAACGGCAGCCGCGCTTATTTACCTGCCGTTCCACCCGACATTCGACAAGCGATCGCCCACCGCTACGAGATCGAAATTCCCACCACAGGCAGCTTTTGGGACTGGTTAGAACAGCATCCAGAAGTGCCGCGCATCTGGACAGAAGGGGGGAAAAAAGCGCTGGCTTTGCTGTCGCAGGGGTATGTGGCGATCGCCCTCTACGGTGTCACCGGAGGTTATCGCACCAAAGATCGACTGGATTATCCGATCGCCCCTCAGTTAATTCCTGATGTCCAACGATTTGCCACACCTGACAGCCACCATGTCCTCGCGTTTGACCAGGATGCCAAACTGGAAACACGACAAAAAGTCAGTCATGCCCTGTCGCGTTTTGGGGGATTGCTGCAAGCTGCGGGGGGAGAGGTGGCGATCGCTCAATGGCAACCCCAACAAGGAAAAGGGGTCGATGATCTGATCGTCAATCAGGGTGCAGATGCCTTTGATCTAGCCTACGATTCAGCCTTGAAACTAGAACAATGGCGAATTTGGCAGCGCCTTGATGCTCAGTTGACCTACCCGGCCAATCTGCAAGTCTCAGTGGCCGATCTGTCCATGATTGATCTCGATCAAATCACTCTGCCCGATCAAGGCATTATCGCCGTGCAATCTGCAAAGGGAACTGGAAAAACCAAGCTGATTGCCAAGCTGATTGCAGGCAGTGAAAAGGTTCTTTCTGCCACTCATCGTATTGCACTGGGACGCAACGGAACCGCCAGACTAGGATTAGATTGGCGATCGGATCTTGATCGGGTCAAAGGACAGTTCATTAACACCGAGGGATACACGATGCGGATTGGATTCTGCGTCGATTCTTTATTGGCCATTAACCCCGATCAGTTCTATGACTGTGATCTGATTATTGATGAACTCGTACAAGTTCTGCGTCACCTCCTGACCAGTTCAACCTGCTCCCGAGACGGCAAACGCCCCGCCCTCCTGGCTCGTTTCCATGATCTGGTTCACAATGCCCGTCGGATTATTGTCGCCGATGCCGACTTGGACAATGCGTCGCTGCACTATCTCCAACAAATTCGCAAAGGCAAAAACGACCTGTTCCTGATCCGCAACGACCATCAGCCTATTCCTTACCCCGTTGAATTTCTCCAGGCACCCGATCGCTCTGCCATCCTCATTCATTTTCTGGATACGCTGGGGGAATTGCCCGAAGGACAGGCGCTATTTGTCGCCACCGATAGCAAGGGGTTGAGTCAGGCGATCGCCCACCTGATCCAGCAGCATTGTCCCGGCAAACGCGCTCTAGTGATCAACTCCGACACCAGCGGCGGCGACTGCGAACAGGAGTTCATGCAGCATCCCGATCGCGTTCTCCATCGTCATGACTATGATGTGATCATTGCTTCTCCCAGTGTGGGTACCGGGGTGAGCATTGAATCTCAGGGATCGATCTTCAAAGTGTACGGCATCTTTTCAGGGGTTTCATCCACCGCAGCCGACATGATGCAATCCCTGGGACGTGTCCGCGAACCTGTTCCTCGCGTCATCTGGTGTATGCAACGCGGACGCAACTACTGTCCCATTTCCCGCTCAACCAACCCGCTGGAAATCAAGCGCCACCTCCAGGATCGCACCGAAGCCGTCGCGGCCATTCTCCGCTCTAGCCTCAGAGCCGATGTGGCAGGCGCGATCGCCACCTATGACTGGCAGTCTAACCCCCACGCCAATCTCTGGTCACGCATCAGCGCCACCCAAAACTTTTCCATGCTCAACCTGCAAGATGAACTGCTGGTACGCCTCAAGCACGAAGGCCATGCGATCGCCCTCCACCAAAAAGAGTCCGATCAAGCCTGCCGCATTCTGCTCAAAGAAACCCGCGATCAGCTTCGCCAGGTCGAAGCAGAGCAAATCATCAGCGCCCAAATCATTAGCCTTACTGAAGTTCTCCAGCTTGAACAAAAGGAAAGTCTGGCTCCAGACGAACAGAAGGCGATCGCCCGTCATGATTTTTGCAGCTTCTACTGCATCCCCGATCCCCAGGCATTAACCCCAGAACAAATTCTCTGGGACAACCAAGGCCGTCGCCGCGCCGAAATCCTCAATCTAGAAGCCCAGATCTATCCAGGCACCACCCTCGATCGCACCAGTAAAGCCCTGGAAAAGCAACTGGCCTGGAACAAAGGACTGTGCCCCTGGGATATCTCAGGGACTGAACTACGTCGCTGGCTGCGAGATCAGCTAGGACTCAACGACTTTCTCCAACCTGACAAAGTCTGGACGGAGTATGATCTCAAACCCTACGCCGCACTGGCTCGACAGCGAGTTCCCCAGATTCGCGCTATCCTCAATTTCTCTATTCCCGAAGGCGTAGACGAAGACGGTAATCCCTTGATGTCAGATGTGCAAATTATTCATCAACTTCTCAGTCAACTCGGTGTTCGCATCTATAAACCTGCCAAGGGAGAATCGGCAAAACATCCCATCTGGTCGCGTTCCGTGGAAGGCCACGAGGGCGAGAAACTGCGGCTTTATCGCATTGATCCGGAGCATTGGCAAGCCATGACCGAAGTCCTCGATCGCCGCAAGCAAAAGCGCGAAAGCCTTGAGGAGAAAGCATCCCAGATCCCCGCTGGATCACCCATGCCATTTAATGATTCAAATCCTATGGGTGATCCAAAAACACAGTTTAATGCACAGCTCGCGACACAGGTCGATGATATCCAGGAGAATGAGGGAGGGGCGATCGCAGCGTTACAACAACAGATCCAGATTAACCCAGCGAACATTACTCCAAATTTTCAGGAAGCGTTGCAAATTCCAGATCCTAACATCCATGACCTGTGCTGGTAAACCTTTCACTTAACAAAGTAGAGTTAACCCGATCAACATTAGTGGATTGACTGAGGATGCTCACTTAAGCCTTTAGTCGATGCCTGTCTAGGTGTTATTTAGTCATGGGATAAAAGTTTGGCGGTCGAGACATGGGGATGTTTGGGGTCTTTCACTCTCGGTGGAGTCTTTGATTT
>JALOOP010000076.1 GCA_025454315.1 Oculatellaceae cyanobacterium Prado106 | reverse complement strand
GGTTCTCAGCTTGTGCCTGAAGGATACGACGGCGTTGCTCTTGAGGGAGTTTGAGGAAGGCACGGCGTTGGCTGAGCGAAAGAGAAGCCTGGGGATTGGGTGAGGGAGGGGTTGCATGAACTTGAGCTTGCAAGTACGAAACGACGGCATGGGTGACAATCATTTCAGGAGACTGGCCCGTTTGCGCCGCTAGCTGATCGAGGGCAGCGCCAACTTGTTCCGATAAGTAAATGGTCGTTTCTCTCATATCCGGTATTTTCAAGCTGGGACAATACTTAACAAGATGAAGATTTGTTGCTCTGAGGATTATTCTTATACTGTACTGAATTTTGAGCGTTGTTTAAACGTTTATAGACATCCGCTCTTTCAAAACCTTTGACCCCTCATGGCTAAAACCCTTCTGGACGAATCGATCTACCACTACATCCTTTCGGTGTCCCTGCGCGAACCCGAGTTGCTGCAACAACTGCGCCAGGAAACCGCCCAGATGCCGATGGGCATAATGCAAATTGCCCCGGAGCAAGGACAATTTATGGCCTTGTTGGTGCAACTGATCCAGGCTAAAAAGACCCTGGAAGTTGGCGTTTTCACAGGTTACAGTTCTCTTTCAGTGGCGTTGGCCTTGCCTGCGGATGGTCAGATGATTGCCTGTGATGTTAGTGAAGAGTACACTGCGATCGCCCGCAAATACTGGCAGCAAGCTGGAGTCGCTGGCAAAATTGACCTCCGCATTGCCCCTGCCCTGGAAACCCTCGATCGCCTCTTAGCCGAAGGACAGGCCAGTAGCTTTGACTTTGCCTTCATTGATGCGGACAAGGGCAATTATCCCAATTACTATGAGCGATCGCTGCAACTCCTTCGACCGGGAGGCTTGATGGCGATCGACAATGTGCTCTGGTCAGGCAAGGTCGCCGATCCGCAGGTTCAGGATGAGACGACTCAGGCGATCCGTGACTTTAACCAGACATTGCATCAGGATCAGCGAGTGAGTTTGAGTTTGGTGGCGATCGCGGATGGTCTGACGTTGGCTATGAAACGAGGATAGGATGCAGAAGATGAAAACACAGATAAATACAGATGAACACAGATGAACACAGATGGATACAGATGGATGCAGATAGGAAAGAACCAAGTAAGAAATGAAAGATAAATGACATCTGCTCTTATCTCGTCATCGAACGAATCACCAAGCTAACTGGGTGGCGGGACTTCTTTGACGAGCCAGCCTTGCGATCGCAGCGCCTCAATTTCTTGTAATCGTTCATCAAAGGCTCGATTATCACCCTGTAGCTTTAGGGGGAAAAATCGGTTGAGTTGGCTGGGGGGAAGGTGATAGGCAAAGGTGACGGTGCCTTGGCGCGGCAAGATTTTGGTTTCCGTGCCAGCGAATCCGCCGTTGCGGCTGACGGTGACTTCGTAATCGGGGGGGAGTTGTTCAAAGTCTCGGCGTTCCAGGGTTTCGCCGGTGCTGGCATTCACCCGGAAGGCGGAGATGTTGGTGAGTTGTCCAGTGAGATTCTGTTGATTGTGTAGAGTGATCAATAAATTGGGCTGGTTGGGATCAGTAATCTGAGTATTCAACGAAATATTGATGTAAATATCATCGCCCAATTCACGACTGGAGACGAGTTTGCGTCTTTGTTGGAGGAAGCGATCGTATCCTTCTCCTTCCCAAATGCCTGTCCATTCGTATTGACCAGGGGCGATCGCCTGTTGCTGCAACTCGGCTAGCCGAATCTCCGTGACATAGGGATGACGGGTGCCATCTAGAGGTTGTCCTGTTACGGGATCAATCACGCCAGGTTCGAGAGCCAGAAGTTGTTCATCGATATCCAGGGTTTCGGGTTGGGGATTTTGGTAGGCAACGACTCCCTCGGTGATCGAATTCACCTGCCAGTTTTCGGGAATGGCGATATTGGCGATCGCCCGTTGAGGTTCCACCTGAAAGCTTTCGGCATAGTCAGCCGCATAAATAAAACCAAGGTCGATGGGTTCCATGGGCTGAGTGGCGGCAGAGGTGGCGCGATCGGGGCGCAGTTGAGTTTGCAGCAATTGCTCAAACTGGAGCGACAGGTATTCCAGGTTGAGCGATAGGTTGGTGGGGAAATTGAGGGAGGCGATCGGCTTGAGGGTGTGGCTTAAAGTTGTGGAGAGTCGGGTGGGATCGGAGAGGGCAAAGGGGAAGAGGGCGAGGGTGGCGATCGCCAAGGTTGTCCCGATTTTCTGGGGCTTCGATTGCGGTTGTGAAACCGTGGCGTTCTCGGAATTCGCTGTGTTCGGGGAGGCTTGTCCTCGCCTGAAATATCGAAAAAAATTAGCCATGACAAATAACCCTCGTGACGCTTGGAAGAGGTGAGAAAAGGGTGAGCTGATTAAAGACTTCGCTTTGGAACTTTGGCTTTGGCGTTATGTTTTAAATGACAGAGCCGTTCCAAAAAAGGATGATAAATCCAAAAAAAGATGATAAAAAATTGATGCAAAAATCAGCGCCGAATCACTGCATAGGACAGCAGCAAATTAACGCAAATGAGATTGTTCAATTTCAGATTTCTACCCTGTGAAATTGATGTCTTGGGGCAATGGAAAATGATGTCAAAACCATTCCCAAATCAGACAAAATATCACCAATGGTTTCCCTATAATGAATCCATGTAATCCAATCCCAGACTACATTGGACGCGCTAGGATTGGCTTCATTAAGTCTTTGCAGACAGGCATAGTGAAGTCTAGATTTTATCTGTAACTCCGTTAGCCGTACTGCGTTATTGGATTGTCCTTGCTTTTTTAGCGATCGCCCCATCCTGACGGAGATCTCAACCGCCGCGACAGAATCTCTAGATTTGAAACTACCCTTGCCCTCCAAACACCCGTTTTCGCAAGATGTCTGTAAAACCCATGAATTTCTACCTAGAAGTCTCCAAATCGCTCAAGCTGCCGAAAAATTACCGTTAGTTAGCAATCTCTACTATTTCAATTGTCAAAGATTCTCCAAAGATTGATATGCCCCGCTCGGGGTATTTATGCAATCTCGGTACAATAATCTCGCTATTTCTTTGGATAGACCCATCCCTCCATCTCCCCATCTCCCTATCTCCCATCCACAGACCCTAGTCCGTCGCCATCACCTGATAAGCCTCAGCCTGCTGCAAAACGATCGCAGGCTGTTCCTCCGTCGGCTGCTGCCAATTATCGTCGTCGGGTGGACAACCGAAGCGGAAGTGAAGAGTGACCAGATTTTGGGAAGAGGCATTTTCGATCTGGTGGGCGTGACGGCGATCGATTAGAACGAGATCGGGGGAGGTATAAAGTTCGGGTGGTCTGGCAGTGTACTTTTGCAGCGTGGCACCGCCTTCAAAGGGGATTTTTTCAGCCTCGCATTCCTGGGGAGAGAGAATCCAATGCGCCATTTGGCCTTGCAGAACGCGAATCGCATCAAGGGAAGTCCCATGATGATGCATCAGGACATTCTGGCCGGGTTTCCAGCCGATGACATAGACGCATAGGGAATGGGTTTGAAGAATGAGCTTTCTCAGGTAATGCTGGTCATTGAATGTGACATAGCGATCGAGAAAGGCCGGGGAGAGTTCGACAGCGGCAATTAGCTCCTGGAACTTTTCGAGCGTGACCTGCTTGGGGGGAACAGCGCTCAACTGCATTCCCAGATTTTGCAGAATCAGTGAATTGACCAGCACCTCTGCATTGAGTTTTTGCCGGGAACGCGGCTGACGGGTCATCTGTTGAGCAATTTTATCGGCCTGGTTGAGCCAGTACTGGAGAGCCGGGGCATGGACTGCGGCGAAGGAGGCAATTTTGCTGATTGTCCGTTTGTTAGAAGTGGCTAAGGCTTGACAATAGTTTTTGATGGGTTCTCGCAGATCGGCGGTGAGGGGATGCCAGGTCTTTTCGGGCAGGGATGGCTCTGGGGCTAAATCTTCCAAGCTACAGTTGAGGACGCGGCAGAGTTTGAGGAGATGACGCACCCAGTTGGTGAGGGTGTCCCGTTTTTCCCAGTTGGCGATCGTGTTTTCTGAAACGCCGATTAGCTCAGCCAGCTCGATTTGGGTCAGTCCAACCTTTTCCCGTAGCCCGGTTAGCGGATTTTTGTCAGCCATAGTTTTACGCCGATCCTTCAGCAATTTCTTACGCAGGGGTTCATGGGGCAGCAACCGATGAGGCAGGCACCCAGAATTCGGACATCGAGGATTTAGCAGCAGGCTACAAAGCGTAACAAAAGGCTGCGCTTTCACCGACCCACATCTTAGCCGCGTCAATTCCCCTCCAAAGTCTATCTATCATAAGCTTTCAGCCTCTACAAATCAATTGTTTTTGCTAGAAACCTCTAGAAGTTGACAACTGCCAGCCACAACTATTTGTGGGTAGTGGCTTGAAAGTCCTGTAGCTTGCTGCTACGATAACCATCAATTCCCGATTTGCCGCTGATTTAAGGAGGAGCAGGGTGATTTGAGCCGCCTCAACGCCGAATTCTGCGGTTTTCAAGCTTCATCCTCCAAGCCATTTTCTCGATTTTGTATCCGATCACCAACCCGAGAGCACCAACCCAAGAGGCTGTCATCTCCTGCTCCATCGATTCCATACACAGCCTTGATCCCCGGTTTCATTCCCTGATCCGCCCATTTACCGTCTGATTCCGTTTCCATGTCGAGGAATAGGCTTTTTAATAAGGGGGCTAGCTATGTTTGAGTATTTCAATGGCTTGATTCGTCGTATTTGCCAGGGTTTCCTGAATCGCTGGAGTGGCGGGGCGATCGCTCCCCTGCCTCTGACCTTGAACTTGTCTCTGGGCGATCGCATCATTCTGCAGCCTGACGGAGACTATTCTGGCCAAAACTTTTTCAAACGCAACTTACAGGGCGTTAATCTCAACAGCGCCAACTTGAGCGGTGCCAATCTCTGCGAAGCCGATCTCAGCAATGCCGATCTCAGTGGAGCCAACTTACGCGGAGCCAATCTCACCCGAGCGAACCTCAGCGGAGCCAATCTCAACGGTGCATCTTTGCGCCGCGCCAATCTCTCTCAGGCAAACTTGAGCAACACCATCCTGGAACATGCCAATCTAGGATCTGCCAAACTTAAAGCGGCCAATCTGAATCAGGCGAGACTGAGTAACAGTTGGCTAAGAGGAAGCCATTTAGAAGCAGCCAACCTCACCTATGCCAATCTCAACCGCGCCGATCTCACCGGAGCCAAGCTGCTGGGCGCGGATTTGAGCCGTGCCGATTTGAGCCGTGCCAACCTGGAACGCGCCGAACTCAGCCATGCCACCTTGACCCAAACCAATCTGGAATCCAGCCAACTCAACAGTGCTTCTCTAAAACAGGCCAAGCTCAACGGCGCTCGTTTTGCGGGAGCTAACCTCACCGGAGCCGATTTTAGTCAGGCGATTCTGGAGCGCGCCAATCTGCGCTTTGCCCAACTTCAGGAAGCCACATTCCAGGATGCTAATCTGCAATGCGCCAATCTGGAAGGAGCCGAATGCAAAGGCGCAAACTTTAGCGGTGCCGATTTGAGCCGCGCCATCCTCAACCATGCCAAATTTGACCGGGGGCAGTTCCGCGACACCCGCTTTTGTTTCGCCCAACTGCACCAAGCTCGGTTCAGCGTGGCCGATCTCAGAAGTGCCAATCTGATTCGGGCAGATTTGCAGGGCGCAGCGCTGGATGGAGCCGATCTGCGCGGAGCCATGTTGGACTATGCGGTGCTGAAAGACGCGATGATGAGCCGCACCAATCTCATGGCCGCGTCGCTGTTCAACGCGGATCTCAGTGGAACCAATCTGAGCAAGGCGGATTTGGTCTGTGCCGATTTGCGATATGCCAACCTGACTCAGGCGGTTCTCATTGGAGCCAATTTAATGGCTGTTGATCTCTCCCATGCGCTGTTGACCCGAGCCAATTTGCTACGAGCCAATCTCAGCAATGCTCGGTTACTAGACTGCCATCTCCATCAAGCCGATTTGCGGCGCGCTCAACTCAGCGGTGTTAATCTAACCCGCGCCCGATTAGAGCAGGCCAGACTCCAAAACGTTAATTTATTGGATGGTTGCCTCACCCAAGCAAACTTCAGCGATGCCGATTTGAGTCGAGCCTATTTGAGTGATGCAGATTTTGAGCAGGCCATTCTTTGTGCCGCAGATTTGCGATCGGCCAATCTCACCCGCACCCGCCTGCAAACCGCCACGGTGACCAGAACCCTGCTGGGCGGCAATGTTGGCCTCACCGAGACGACTCGAAAAATGCTGGAGGACAAGGGTGCGATCGCCTTTACAACCTTACCTGGCCTGGATTCCCTCGATTCCCTGGGTGAATTAGAACTTGAAAAAATCCGCGAAGATATTCTAGAGCGAATCAGCGATTTACAGGAAATTATGGATCTGCTGCAAAAGAACGTGGATCGGCTCAACACCATCCTTGACCAAAGAATAACCTGTGGTCGGGTGATTCCCGATCGAATGCGGGAGTTGGTGCTGGAGTTTCAAAATGTATGCCAACAGTGCCAGCAGAATATTCAGGGTTACGAAACAGAGATAGACCAGTGGCTCCACCCCGTTGAACCCAATAGCAACGATCTCAGCATCGAAGAAAACATTGCTCAGATGCTGAGTGAACTACGGGAAGGCGTTGATCAACTCGCGAACCATTACCGCCTGGTTCAAGGATTAATCAACCAGATTTACGATAATGAGCGTCAAGCCTGTTCCCAGGCTCAAAACTAGCAAATGCTTGAAGCCGCTAGACTTGGGTTGAATTCATCCTGGGTCGAAGGGCAAATCGATGAACAGTTAGGTCATAGCTTCTGCTTTGCGGTTTACAAAGCAGAAGCAGGCTTGCTGGCTATCATCCCGCTAATGAACCGCCTGTAAATCCGTTGGGTTTGCAGAAGTTGCTGCAGCAATGTCACCCTGGACAATGAGAACGGAACAGGGAGCATGATGGAGGACATAGTTGCTGACGCTGCCCAGAACCACCTCAGTCAAGCCCTGGTGTCCACGTCGTCCCAGCACAATCATGTCGGCGCTCCAACTCCGAGCCAGATCACAGATGCAGTTTCCTGGAATACCGACACGGCAATCGGTTTCCACGATGATGCCTTGAGCGATCGCCCGTTGTTCATACTCGGAGAGCCATTCTTGCGATCGCGCCAGTTCCTGCTGAATTTTCTCCTGCTGAATCCGCTTCATCATGCCATAGGTATCCACATCCGCCAGAGTGCCAATCCCCAAGAAAGGACTCATGTGAGGTTCCAATTCCATCCGCAGAGAATGAAGGATCATTAAATGGCCACCGGGCTGGAGTTGGGACAGGGCTTGTTCAAAGACGATCGCAGCTTGGGGAGAGCGATCGAGAGCAACTAAAACTTTCTGAACAGTCATGGGGGTTCCCTCCGGGTGTTGTGGGTGGATGGGGTTTTTGCGTGGATGGGTAGATGGGTGGATGGGTGGATGGGTACTTTTCCCTTTAATCCCTCCCTATTCCCCACTCCCTATTCCCTCTCTGCTAATAAATGCGGGATACCTTTGCTGCGTAACGATACTTTTAGCTTAGCTTTAAGGCTTAAGTGGGCGATCGGAAGTTTATGATTTTTCATTTATCGTTCTACTTGAAGTCCTAGTAGTTCCCTGTCGTAAAATATTCCTCTAGGACAGCTTTTAGAAGCGAGCATGATTACGTCTAAGATGCATTGCGAGATTTGGAAGCCAGAGTTGGGAGTCAGATTAGCAGATCTGTTGGGAAATGAAATTAGAGCTAGGCAGTCTTGAAGAAAAGGGATTTTCCTTTTCTTCAAGACTCGGCACTGAACGGCGATCGCCACCCCTCTAAACGCTAGACGTGACGCGCTAAACGCTAAACGCTAATGGTGATTGCCGTTGCCATTACTGTTGCCATTGCTATTGCCAGTTTTTGCCAAAACCCGTTCAGCCACCTTGTCAGGCACTTCCTGAAGATGGTCAAACTGCCAGCGGAAACTGCCGACGCCTAGAGTGAGCGATCGCAACTCCACAATCAGATCTTGCATCTCAGCCTGGGGTAAATTGGCCTGAACTTCATCCCAACCATGCCAGTTGGGTTTCGCCTCATAGCCCAAGACCTGGCCTCGACGACCGTTGATTAGACGCAGCACATTGGCCGTGTAGTTGCCTGGAACCGAGATGGTCACCGCCAGAATCGGTTCGAGCAGACTGGGATTGCATTGCTGGAGTCCTTCCTGCATGGCAAGACGTGCCGCTTGCCTGAAGGCTTGCTCAGAACTGTCTACGTTGTGGTAGGAACCGTTCGTCAGGGTAACCGCCACATCCACTACCGGGAATCCCAGCGGGCCATGGTTGAGGTATTCCCGCACACCCATTTCAACGCCAGGAATGTACTGCCGGGGAACCACACCCCCGACAATCTTTTCGCTGAAGTTGAAGCCTTCGCCTCGGGACAGGGGCTGAATGTCGAGGTAGACATCGCCAAATTGACCATGACCGCCTGTTTGCCGCTTATAGCGTCCGTGAATCGAGTTGGCGGCTTTGCGGATGGTTTCCTTGTAGGGGACTTGCGGAACATGGGTGACCATGGGCAGGCCATACTTGCGGCTCAGCCGATCCAGCGACACCTTCAGGTGAATGTCGCCCTGTCCCCAGAGAATCACCTCATGGGTATCACCATGTTGCTCCCAAACCAGGGCGGGGTCTTCTTCCAAGAGCTTCGTGAGGGCGCTGCTGAGCTTCACCTCATCGCTGCGTTTTTCGGGCATGATCGCTAGGGCATAGACGGGTTCGAGGCGATCGCACTTGGGCAACAGATCGATCAGTTGCGGATCGCCGCTCAAGGTATCCCCGGTCCGCACACCTTCCATCCGAGCCAGGGCGACAATGGAGCCAGCAGAAGCGCTGTTGAGGCTTTGTTGCTGTTGTCCCATGAGACGATAAATGCCGCCAGTGCGAACCCCGTTGAGGACTGCGCCATCGGTTAAGGTGCCTTGCCATACCCGGACGAGGGAGAGCTTACCGCCTTGGGGGGTGCAGTAGGTTTTGAGCACTTGAGCCAGGGGTGTCGCCGTTTCCAGAACGATGCCCCGGTTTTGTAGGGTGGTGGCGGGTTCTGGGGCTTCTCGCAGCAGGGCTTCCAGGAGTGGACGAACGCCAAAATCCTGTTCTGCCATGCCGATTAGCACGGGAACGATCAGGTCTGCGCCCAGTTCCAGCTTCAGGTCTTGGAGGATTTCTTCTTGGGGCGGGTTGATTTCTTCGAGCAGTTCTTCCAGGAGATGGTCATCGTGATCGGCTAGGGTTTCCAGCATTTCGGCACGGGCGGCCTGCTCCTGTTCCTTCAGAGCTTCGGGGAGGGGAATCGGGTCAGCAGGGGCACCGGGATGATATTGGTAGGCTTGTTCGGATACCAGGTCGATGAATCCGGTCAGCGTTTCGCCTTGTCCGATGGGATATTGATGCGGCACCAACGGACGACTGGAGACGGATTTGAGCGCTTGCAGGATTTCGCCAAAGGGCTGGTGTGCCCGATCCATTTTGTTAATAAAGACGAGGTGGGGAATTTCCCAATCATCGAGGAATTGAAACAGGGGCGCGAGGGTGAGGACGCGATCGCAGTCCGGTTCACACACGACAACGGCAGCATCCACGCCAATCAGCGCATTGTAGGTTTCCTGGGCAAACTCAATCGACCCAGGACAATCTAAAAACGTAAAACAAATGCCGCCATATTCCGTGCTGGCGGCATTGACTTCGACAGACATCTGGCGATCGCGGGCTTCTGGTGAGGCATCTCCCACGGTGTTCTTGTCGGTGACTTTCCCTTTGCGCGTAACCGCATGGGTAACAGACAAGAGGCTTTCTAGGAGCGTCGTTTTACCACTCAGATAGGGACCCACAATCGCCACGTTTCGTGAGCCAGAGAAAACTTTTTCGTTCATGACAACACTCAACTTATTTCAAAGGGGACAGCTTTCAAAGGGACAGCCTTCAAACGGGACAGCGTTTCAAAAGCTCGTAGGTTGGGTGGAGCAACGCGCAACCCAACACCCGACTAGAACGCTTGGACTGGCTTCGAGGATTCGAGCAATGAAGCAAGATTTACGGCTGTGATGTTGGGTTGCGCTACGCTTCACCCAACCTACAGGAGACGGTGCAGTAGGGATTGATTTCTCAGCGAAGAATTGTTCGGGAGAACAACGAGTGATCTTTGAAGGGCAACAGGGAAAGAGAAGCTTGCGAACCTTTCCCTGTTGTCTGTTGTAGATACACTTCTAGATACACCTTTACAATGAGAAAGTTTGAAGGCAGACAAGCGGAGATTCATGTTGCGATCGAGGAGTGAACCTCAAAAAACAAATCAAAAGAGCCAGATGAAAGAACCGGATGAGCTAAATCTAAAACTTAAGCATCCAATCCTTTGAGAATTCAATCTAGAAATCCTCAAATATAGTCTCAGAGGAAACCTCGGAGATGGATTTACGACAAATTTGGACTGACTGTAGTCATGAATCGACTGCAAGCGTGAACCGACTGCAAGCAAGCCGGGGCAAGCACTGTGGAGTGTAGCGGGGCGTTTTTGCGGAGTTGTCGAGAGCAATGTTTTTGGCTCCGGACTTTGACTCAAAATCTTCAAAAACGATATACCTCCAGGGGCATCAGCAGGAAAAGGGTATCGAAATCAACGATAGCGGGTCTGTAGGGTTTGCGGTTGCTGATGACTAGAGCAAGCATCGGTGACGAAAAAGACAGGTTTCCTAAGACAAGGACTTATCAGGACTCATTAAGGGACTCATCAAAGAATCTATCGAAGGAACGCATTGCAGAGTGACGCTCAAGAGCTTTCCAAAAGGCTTTTCAGATCCATTCATCCTGACTGCTCTATAGTCATTAGATTACCTTGATGCGACTTCTTCGGATACCCCTTGGTTAAGAAAATTTATGTCACAAAAACGTCATCAAGTTTTTGCAATTTATCTTCACTCTTTGCAATGCATTGCTATGTTCCGCTCCCTGGAATAAATTCTTGAACTGCGGGGAGAAAATTGCGGTTTTCATGTTGCGATCGACTCAACTTGATCAAAGCAAATCGCTGCAACGGTGAAAGACTAGCCCATTCTTCCAACGGGAGAGCGATCGCCATTTTCTCTGCCTGTTCCAAAACGCTCTCTGGGATTGTCTGGTCGTCCATCCAGGCGGGAGACGATTCGATGGGGAGGTCGGTGGGGCGATCGCTCCCCTGGTGTTCCACAAAACGATGGATCAGCGATCGATACTGCGCCAATGCCTCGGGGGTGGAGCCATCCGCCTCTACCAAAGCCTGACGTTCTTCAGCAGTGAACTGATTCCAGTGGGAGAGCTTCAGCTTTACGCCACAGGAATCTAGCTTGTAGCGCACCTGCATGGGAATACAGCGCAGCGAATCCACAAAATCAGCTTCAAATTGAAAAAAATGAGTCATGGCAGTGTTGCAGTCTTCGGTGTCATGGAGAGGAAATTGTCCAGAAATCGATCTGCCCAACTTTAATCTGGGATAAGATAAATTTCCAAAGGACTATTCCCATGATGGCATGCCTCAACTGACGATTCTCCAGGATACTTTCTTTAAAAAATCCACGGCGCAGCTGAGCAAGCTGGGCAACGCGGATAAGTTTGCGGTGAAAGCTGGACAGACCTTTGAGGTGGTCTATGCCTATCCCGTTGCAGATCACATCCTAGTGAGAGCAAAACAGCGGATTGGCTCGGTGGGCAAGCTGGGCTACTTCTTTGCGCCTCGGGTTCGGGTGCAGACCGAGGAAATCCGGGGTGTTTGGATCACCAATACCGACAGTGAGATTCTGCGATCGCCCACCGCCCTCAGAGAAGCCCTGCCCCGTCTCAAAGCCTTGGGCATCAACACCCTCTACCCCGTCGTTTGGCAACGGGGCTATACCCTCTACCCCAGCGAAGTCGCCCGCCAGTTCATGGGCACCGCCGTCATGCCCAACAGCCCCTACGAACGGCGCGACATGCTCCAAGAACTGATCCAACTAGCCGCCCCGATGGGCTTTCGGATTATTCCGTGGTTCGAGTATGGACTCATGGTATCCCCCGATACTCCCATCGACCGCCAGCGATCGCCCCTCATCACCCTCGCCCGCAACGGCAGCAAATTTCGCATCCGCAGCACCACCGGCAGACCCGATGCCAATATCTGGATGAACCCCTGTCATCCCGACGTGCAAAAATTCCTTGTCGATCTGATTGCCGAAGTCGTCTCCCAATATGCGATCGATGGCATTCAACTCGATGATCATTTCGCTTTCCCCCAAGAGTTAGGCTACGATCGCTTCACCCAAGATCTCTACCGTTCCGAAAACCGTACCCGCACCGTTCCCCTCAACCATACCGATCCAGCCTGGACGAGATGGGCTTGCAGCAAAATGACCAATCTCCTCACCCGCATCTTTCGCGCTGTCAAAGCCAAAGACTGGGACTGCATGATCTCCATTTCGCCCAATCCCCTGACTTTTTCCATTCAGCAATCCATGGCCGATTGGCGAACCTGGGAACAAATTGGCCTGGTGGATGAACTGGTTTTACAGGTGTACCGGGATAGTTTAACCCAGTTTACCAGTGAGCTAGAAAAGCTGGAGGTGAAGCAAGTGCGCGATCGCCGTCCCGTCATTGCAGGCGTGATGACCGGACAAAGCGACTGGGTAATTGAATCCAGTTTGATTCGCGCCAGCATCAGAGCCGCCCGTCTTAGAAATTACGCAGGCAGCGCCTGTTTTTTCTACGAAACCCTGTTTCATCACAAATTAGTACCTCAAAGAGTTGTCCGCAATCAAAATGAGCTACAAAGCCTCTTTACTTAAAGAATAAATTTCAGGCTCAGCAGGTCATCCTGTTTGGTTCTTTGGTGCATGGCGGTTGGTTTTCCCCCACTTCAGACATTGACTTGGCAGCTTGGGGACTCGATGCTTTCCTCTATTGGACTGCGATCGCCCAAGTCAGGTCATGGTCATAACCATGGCCACAGGTGCAGAACGAGCCAATCAATTGGCTAAGAAATGACGAGAGCTAGGCATTAATTCTGACGAAGTGTAAATTTCGCTACGTATAGACTCCATAGTTGACCTAATTTGTGCCAAATACGCTACATATTGTTGAAAATTCCCCCTATGGGTAATTGTCTACCCCACCCACTCCCCCCACAATGCTTCTAGATTCAAAGATCGCAATTTGACCAATCGGGTATATCAGCTTTGGCTCCTCTGCAATGGCTTTTTATTGAGGGGGTGCGATCGCCGATATACCTTTTTTTTAACTGCCCTTTTTCAAAAAAATTAAAGGGAAAAGTTGGAGATGAGAGAATCCGTCGTTGATTTAGGATGGTCTGCTGACGCTCTGCCTTAAATGCTCTCAATCGTTCAATCAGAGGGGAAGGTTGGCGGTTCCATTCCTGATATCGTTGTTCGCGCCATTGCTTGAGTCGAAGGAGATAGGCATCGATCTCGGTCTGATGCTGCAAGTAGTAAGTGATGGTCGCGTAGATTTTCTCCAGGCTGAGTTCTGGGTAAACTTCTCTGATGGCTTCTGCGGTATATCCAGCTAGAAAATACTCTAGAATATTGTCAATTCCTAACCGATGACCTCGAAGGCGAATGTCATCTTCGGATAAAAAATCGAAATAATCTTCTAGTTGCATGGCGAGCAAATAAGAATAGTGATTTTAGCCTACCCCTTCATGATAAAGCTCTCCTTGCTTCCTTTTCAACCTTTGTATACCTTCTGATAAACCGGCAGTTTACGATTCAATCGGTCTGGCCAAAGTCTTCCGTACCTGACTTGCCAAGGTGACAACCCGAGCCGCCATAAACAGCGTCAACGCAAACCACAGCAATTGGGAACTGTTGAGATATCCAGCCACGATCGCCCCTGGCAAAAATCCAATCAAGGTTGCAACCAGTGAGGATTGACGCAGAATCTTGCCTTGGGTTAATCCTAGAAAATAACCATCGAGCATATAGGCGATCGACCCAAAGCCCAGCACTGGAAATAACCAAAGTACATATTGAGGAATGCGATCGAGAATCACTTGGTGATTGGTCAGTAATCCAAACAGAGGCATTGGAAAGAGGTTGAAGGCGATCGCAATTCCCATCCCTAGAACAAAGCTACAAATCCCCGAAACCTTGACCAACTGGAGCAAATCTTGGGTAGCTCCCCGTCCTTGCAGCATTCCCGCGAAACTCTCCGTCGCAAAGGCAAATCCATCAATAAAGTAAGCCGATGCCGTCACCACTTGCAGCAAAACCGCATTGGTCGTCAGCGTCACGGCTCCCATGGTGGAACTGAGATTGGTAAACAAGGAAAAGGTCGAAACCAAAACAAAGGTGCGAATCACAATCTCACGATTCAGTTGAAACATGGATTGGAGCGCAGTCGGATCGAGGATTTGTTTAATGAGTGAATGGGTAGATAGGCGGATGGGTGGATGCGTGGATGAGTGGATGGGTGGATGGGTGACAGGTAAATCGTCATCCCCTCGATTCCTCGCCTCCCCATCTCCCCAAGTCCCTATCTCCTTAGATCTCCATTGCTCAGCAAGGACAAATAGAACGCCAGCCAGCAGCATAAAGTATTGACTGGCTGCCGTAGCTGCCCCGGCTCCTGTACTTTGCCAGTGCCAACGAACCACAAAGAGATAGTCTAGGCCAATGCTAGTGACATTGTTGACAAGAGAAAGCAACAGGACTTTACCGCTCTGGCCTCGTCCCAGAAACCAACCCAGCAGCACAAAATTGAGCAGCGTGGCTGGAGCGCCCCAGATCATGGCATTGTAGAAGGCACGGCCTGCTTCTTTGACCTCGGGTGTGGCACTCAGGAGCGTGAACCCGATCGCCCGTAAAGGCTGCTGTAGCAGGAGAATTCCTAGGCCAATAACCAGCGCGACTAGGCCGTGACGTAGTGCAATTAGGTTGATAGTTGTGCGATCGCCCCGCCCCACCGCCTGCGCCGTCATCCCTGTGGTTCCCATTCTTAGGAACCCAAAAGTCCAGTAGATGTAATTAAACAAAACCGTGGCTAGAGAAACCCCTGCAAGATGTTTAATGTCAGCCAGATGTCCGAGAAAGGCAACATCCAACAATCCCGCTAGCGGCACCAGCAAATTAGAGAAGATATTGACGAGCGCCAGCTTAAAGAAAGTGCGTAAATTCAATCGAGACTCCTCCAGAGATACCAGGATGCGATCGTGCGGTAGGGTTTCCAGGGTTGTCCCAATTTTTCCATGGTTTTCTTGTCCGGCAGATCCGACAGTTCATAGATCTTGCGAATCCCCGATCGAATGCCCAAATCATCCATGGGAAACACATCCCAGCGATGCAGCCGAAACATCAGCAGCATTTGCACCGTCCATCGACCCACGCCTTTAATCGGCAGCAGCGTTTGAGTAATTTCCTCATCCTCTAGCTTTTCTAACGCTTCCAGAGAGGGTAATCCCTCCAAGACTTTCTGAGCTAAGTCCTTCATGTAAACGACTTTGGAACGGGAAATTCCTGCCCCGCGTAATGCCTCGTCGGAAGTGTTGAGCAAATCTTGAGCCGTGGGGTAGGAACGATCGGGATACAGTTCTAAGAAGCGGCGATGAATAGCAGCGGCAGCTTTTCCAGAGAGTTGTTGATACAGAATCGACTCACAGAGTGTAAACAACAGATCGCCTTCTCCCTGATCTTGACACAGTAAACAATCGCCGACTTGGTCAATCCAGGCTCCTAGAACAGGGTCTGCGGTTTTGAGATGGGCGATCGCCGTTGAATAATCCATAACGCTCCAATTGTACTGATAAAGAATCTACATCAAAAAATCCTCCAGCTTTAACCAACACTGAACCAAACCTTGGCGGTTTCATAGTCATTGCTTAACCTCACCATGGGAAGCTGAGAGCGCAACAGAATCAGGGTGTATGACATATTTTAGCCAATTTCGTGGGTGGCGAGTTAATGCTTTTTGAACCGCAGAGACGCAGAGACGCAGAGATTAGAAGGATTCGTTTCAGCAAAGTTAGAAAGCATAAAACCAAAACCTCCTAACCCCATTCAGCACCTCTCTCCTCTCTCCTCTCTCCTCTCTCTTCCCTCCTCTCTCTGCGTCTCCGCGTCTCTGCGGTTTAATTCCCACCCCCCACAGTTCCAACCGATCGCATCCAACGCATTTACCACCAAAAATCAATGACGACACTTAAAGGTTTTGCATCGCTCCCTGCTGACACCTTTGCGGCAGGCCCCCAATCCGGCAAAGATATCACGACGACAAACCGGACAACTCCCTTCAATGGCCAACCCGTCCAAGGCTTCAGTGCTGTCCAATTTGCCGACCAGGATACCTTCTGGTTCATGCCCGACAATGGCTTTGGCTCAAAAGCAAACAGCGCCGATTATCTGCTGCGAATCTACCAAGTCGATCCCAACTACCGAGGTGCTGAATCGGGGGATGGCAGTGTCGAAATCCTCAACTTCATTCAGCTTTCTGACCCCGATCGCAAAATTCCCTTCGAGATCACCAACAATGGCACCAGCGATCGCCTCCTCACAGGAGCAGATTTCGACATCGAATCCTTTGTCCTAGCCGCCGATGGCACCATCTGGATTGGCGAAGAATTTGGCCCCTACCTGCTGCATTTTGACAGCACCGGAAAACTGTTAGAAGCCCCGATCGCCACGCCCAATTTTTCCAACCTGCCCACCCTCAACGGCCAAGCGCCCCTGGTTCTCGGCCATCGCGGTGCCAGTGGCATCTTGCCGGAACATACGATCGAAGCCTATACCTTAGCGATCGAACAGGGTGCAGATTTCATTGAACCCGATCTGGTTTTAACCAAAGATGGTGTTTTGATTGCCCGTCATGAAAACGAGCTATCCCTGACCACCGATGTTGGCAGTCGGCCTGAGTTTGCCGATCGCAAAACCACTAAATCCATCGACGACATTTCCTATACGGGATGGTTTGCAGAAGATTTCACCCTAGCTGAAATCAAAACCCTGAGAGCAACCCAGCTTTTTCCCTTCCGCGATCAGTCCTTCAACGGGCTGTATCAAGTACCCACCCTGCAAGAAATCATCGACCTGGCCAAGCGCAAGAGTGCAGAAACCGGACGTACCATTGGCATCTACCCGGAAACCAAACATCCTACTTATCATGATTCCATAGGGCTGTCCCTGGAAGAACCACTGGTGGCCATTCTCAAGCAAAATGGCCTGGACAAACCGGATTCCCCCGTCTTTATCCAATCCTTTGAAGTGGGGAATTTGCAGGAACTCAACACCATGATTGATGTTCCGCTAGTACAGCTTTATAGTGCGGATGGCATTGCGCTAGATGGCACGTTGATCGAAAGCCGTCCCTATGATTTTGTCGTCAGTGGTGATCCTCGAACCTACGGCGATTTACGAACCCCGGCAGGCTTGCAGGAAGTCGCCACCTACGCCGATGGTATTGGCCCGTGGAAGCGAATGATCGTCTCGGTGAAAGGCACTGATGCAGACGGCGATGGCGCAGCCGATGATGTCAACGGAGATGGTTTGGTGAATGATGCCGATCGCACCACCACCCCACCCACGACGCTGATTCAGGATGCTCATCAAGCCGGACTGCAAGTCCATCCCTACACCTTCCGTGATGAAGGACGGTTTCTCGCAGCCAATTACAACGGCGATCCGGAAGCTGAATATCGACAGTTCATTTCCTTGGGTGTGGATGCGTTCTTTACTGACTTTCCGCTGACGGGGGATAAGGTGCGCGATCAGGCGGTGGCAGATTTGGTGCGATCGCCCGATCACCCCGATGTTTTAGCCGGAACCGCAGTCTCCAACCTCAGCCGCTCCAGAGGCTTTGAGGGCATGGCGATCAACCCTGACAAAACCAAGATTTATCCCTTGCTGGAAGGCGCAGTGGTGGGCGATCCGAGCAATGCCCTGCGGATCTATGAGTTTGATGTCGCAGCCCAAAAATACACCGGATTAGTGGGTTACTACAAGGTGGAGAACCCTGCCCATGCAATCGGCGATTTTGCCGTCATCAACGACAATGAATATCTAGTCATTGAACGGGACGGCAACCAGGCAGACGCAGCCCAGTTCAAGAAAATCTACAAGGTCGATTTCTCCAAACAAGACGCTGATGGCTTCGTTGAAAAAGTCGAAATTGCAGATTTGCTCAACATCAGTGATCCCGATGACCTCAACCAGGACGGCAGCACCACCTACCGGATGCCCTTCGTCACCATCGAAGATGTCCTGGTCATTAATGCCAACACCATTCTGGTCGCCAACGACAACAACTATCCCTTTTCCATCGGTCGGCCTCCAGCGATCGACAACAACGAAAGCGTCCTCATCCACCTGGATACACCGCTCAACCTGAGTCCCAAGGTGGGAATCGCCGCTGCACCCGACAAACTGCAATTGGGAGGCGCGGGAGATGATGTTCTCTTTGGTGACGCGGGCAATGACCAGATCATTGCCGGGGCAGGCAACAACCAGCTTTTTGGCGCAGAAGGCAACAATAGTTTGATTGCCAGTGACGGCAATGACGTAGCCTACGGCGGTTCGGGTGATGACACCTTCAACCTCGGCGACGGCAACAACACTGTCTATGCCGGGGAAGGTGTCAATTTGATCTACACCGGCAAAGGCAACGATGTGGTCTACGCGGGTTCGGGTGATGACCTGATCTATACAGGCGCAGGCGATGACCTGATTTACGCCGCCGAAGGCAACAACACCGTCAGCGCAGGCATCGGCAACGATACGGTCTATGTGGGCGGTGGTCGCGATCGCCTCATCCTAGATGCTGGAGCAGGTTCCGTCACGGTCATTGGCTTCTCGCCCCTAGA
>JALOOP010000075.1 GCA_025454315.1 Oculatellaceae cyanobacterium Prado106 | reverse complement strand
TCCCTGTTGGGTGAATTTGATCAGGCGTTTGGGATCGCTGAAGGTTTGGAAGTCTTCGACCAGGTTGAGACAAAAAGTCTGGATTTCCAAGGGTTTGGGCGAATGGGGAAGGGCGAAAGGGGATGGGCGAAAGGGGAAAGGGGAAGGGCGAAAGGGGAAAGGGGAAGGGCGAAAGGGGAAGGGGGGATTCCCTGGATTTTCATGGATTGATGCAGGGATGAGAACCCTTAATTTTTCTGGTTCTTCCCTGTTTTCCTCACTGAACCCCCTTTTCCCTTTTCCCTTTCCCCTTTCCCCCCTCCTCCCCCCTCCCCCTCCAACGCGGGTATCAAAAAAGACAAAACCTTTGTTCTAAACCATTCTTAATGATTAAGTGGTAATACTGAGGTTGAGTTACAATCTTAGTTTCGTTCTGGCCTGTCTGGTTAAATGCGATTGGGATAAATGCTATGAGAACGGCTCAACCCACCACCACTACTTGGGAATGTACCGGAAAGCCACCGCAGTGGAAAGCCCACCCGCCCGTCGATAACTATGGGGATACTTGTGTCATCTGTGGGCAGCCCCGTCCGGGTCTGAAAGCCACTAAGCGTCCTAGACCCGCTGCGTCTCCCTATCCCAGAGGGTGGCAGTTGCTGGCGGCAACGCTGCTTTTGGGGAGCGTTTTGGGCTTCGCAGGGTGGATAGTCTGGCAGAATTGGCGATCGGGCAACTGGCAAACTTCGACAACCGTAGATGATCCCACCGCCCAAGTCACCACCCGAACCTTAGACGCATCACAACTGCCTGCTGACTCACCCGATCGCTTCAGCAGCGGCGAACGACGACTCCTGCGCTACCAGTCCAACCGAGATGGCGATCGCGCTGCTGTAGCCTTTGCTGCCGGAGACTATGCCCAGGCCAAACAACTCTTTGAAAACGCGATTCAGGGCGATCGCCGTGATCCCGAGGTGCAGCTTTACCGGAATAATGCGATCGCCCGTCTCTCCAAAGAACCCGCCTATAAACTCGCAGTGGTCGTCCCGGTCGATGCCGCCGCCAGTTCTGCTGAAGAGATCCTGCGCGGCATTGCCGATGCCCAAGCGGGCTTCAACGAAGCCAACGGCTCCAATGGTCGTCTCCTGGAAATCATCATCGCCAACGACGGCAACGATCCCAAAATTTCGCCTGGAGTCGCCCGTAAAATTGGCCAAGACCCAACCATTCTCGGGGTCATTGGTCATAACGCCAGTGCCGCCACCGAAGCCGCCGTCCCCGAATATGAAAAAGCTGGCATTCCCGTCATGACAGCCACCAGCGGAGGCACCACCATCGCCAGCCGCGTCTTCTTCCGCGCCGTCCTCTCCAACCAGATCACGGGTACCCTCCTCGCCGAACATGCCAAAAACACCCTCAAACTGGAGCGCATTGCCATCTTTTTCAACCCCAATGATGT
Source organism: Oculatellaceae cyanobacterium Prado106 (assembly GCA_025454315.1). Taxonomy (GTDB): domain Bacteria; phylum Cyanobacteriota; class Cyanobacteriia; order Elainellales; family Elainellaceae; genus Prado106. Next base: position 27,665 of record JALOOP010000075.1, on the reverse strand, counting down.
CTACAGCCGCAGCGTCCAGGAAGCCTTTGTCGATCGCTTTGAGGCTCTGGGTGGGCGCTTCGTCAAAGCGATCGACATGAGCAGCCCGGATTTTCAGATTGATAAACAAGTCAAACAACTGGCCGGAAAATTTGATGCGATCGCCATGTTCCCCAACACCGACCTGGTCACCGTCGGCCTCAGCATCGCCTCCGCCAACAACCAACTCCCCGGCAACCAAAAAATGCAAGTCATGGGCGGCACCACCCTCTATACCCCTCGCACCCTCAGTTCCGGCGGCAATGCCGTCGAAGGCTTAATCCTCTCCATCCCCTGGTTTGCCCAAACCCCCTACGCCTACGAAGCCAGCGTCCGGTGGGGCGGCCAGGTCAGTTGGCGCACCGCCATGGGCTATGATGCCACCCTGGCTTTCCTCAACACCCTCTCCGGCACCCCCACCCGCAGCAACATCCTGCAAAACCTCAGAGCCGTCCGCCTCCCCGCCGATCGCACCTCCGGCGACTCGCTCCAGTTCTCCCCCAGCGGCGAACGCCTCGGCCAGCCGATCCTGGTTCAGGTCGTAAAAGGCGGCGGTGGGCCGGTGGGGTCGGGGTTGGTGTTTAAAGCCTTGAATTAGGGGAAGGGGGAAGGGGAAAGGGGAAAGGGGAAAGGGGAAAGGGATAACGAGGAGTAAACCCTTAACCCAGTCGAAGAAATTTTCCTTCCCCATCCCTGACCACCTCCAATCAATCCCCCCATCCCCCCATCTCCCCATCTCCCCACTCCCCACTCCCTACTCCCCACTCCCTACTCCCCACTCCCCCTTCCCCCAAACGCCCCCATGCCTCACCCCCAGACTACTCCGACTCTCATCATTGGCCTAGGCGGCACCGGGCTGGATATTTTGCTGCGGATTCGGCGCAAGGTTTATGAAACCTACGGGAATCTCGATCGCTTGCCGATTGGGTTTTTGGCGATCGATACGCAGCCAGAAATGACCGTTGCTGCTGCTCCCCTGGCGGCTCCGCCGCTTCAGGGTTATGAGAAACTTTGGGCGCGGGTTACCTTTGAAGAGGTGCATCAGGTGATGCGGTTCCCGGAGAATTATCCAGGGGTACATCAGTGGTTGCCCAAGGAGCTATTGACGAAGCCTGAACTGTTGATTAGTGAGGAAGGCGCGGGGCAAATTCGGGCTTGTGGAAGATTGGCTTTTTATCTGAACCAGGATGCGATCGCCACCCAATGCAAAGCCCTCGCCCAGAAAGTGCAACACCACGCTGCCCAAAATTCTGCCCATCAGAATTCTGCCAAGCAAAATTTTTCTAATTCATCGCCCAAAACAACCCTTCAAAAAGCGACTGCGCCCCGGCTCAATGTGTGGGTGCTGGCTTCTCTCTCGGGGGGGACGGGGAGTGGCATGTTGATTGATTTGGGCTATGGACTGCGGCATTGGTTGGGCGATCGCTATCACCTGGAAACCGCGACGATTATGCTTTCCCCCGATGCTTTTTCGGGCACACAAGTGGGGCTGCGAATGCGCGAGAACAGCTATGCCGCGCTTATGGAATTGAATTATTTCACGGATGACACCACTCGTTATGAACTGAAATTTAACGGCAAGCCCACCGATAACTTCAGCGATTATCGTTCTCCCTACGATTTTCCCTACCTGGTCGGCAGCAGTGGACAGTCATTAGCTTTAGATCTAGAAACCATTCACGAAATGGTTTCACAACATATCTTTTTAGAATTCATTCCAGAGTATTCAGCCCATAAACAAGCCATTCGCAGACGCATTCATCGACAAGTCAACCACCAGTATGATGCACCTCTGCAAGGTCGTGGGTTTCCCCGTGACTTCTTGAGTTTTGGCATTGCCAGTATTGAGGTGCCGATTCATGCTCTGCGGCAAGCCTTAGCCCATCGGTTGGCCTCGGATTTGTGCAAGTGGTGGCTCAATAGTGAAGGGGACGTGGTTTATGAAACGGCTCAAGTGGAACAAGACTTAAGAGAATTGCAGCTTTTGGGCAAGGATCTGCGGCAAGTGCTGGCGTTATCTGAGGCAGAACAGCCCTATCAACAAATTATTCAGCAATGGTTGCAGCAGGTTGCTGACGAAGCCCAAGAGCAAAATTGGCTAGAATGCGTCGCCCAACTGCCCAATATTCCCCCCTTTGTCCAGGAAACGGGGAAAATTCTTCATGTGGTGAGTCACTATCTCTCGCCCAAGATTGAGCAATTCCGCTACGAAAATTTCCTCGATGCCCCCGTTGATTCAGATCTGCATGGCAAATGGCTGGTGCAGATGTATGCCAATCGCGATCGCCTCGTCCAAAAAACCGCCGCTGCTCTCCAGGACTGGATTCATGGGGCATTGGGCGATCGCCAGCAGGGTGCAAAGCTGATCCAGTCCAAACTGCGTCTAATGGAGCGCAGCCTCAACGCCGAGATTGAGCAACTCGACAAAGAAGTGGATCAGGTGTGGCTGGTTCTGGAAAAGGAAGGCTTATTGGAGTACAAGCAAGCCTGTTCCCGCATGGTGCAGTTTCGTTCCCGCTGGGCTGCGGCCAAACAGGAGTGGATGAACGAGCAATTCCAAACGGCGATCGCCGGACAGGCCAAAGCATTCCAGGCGCTGATCGAACGCAAATCCCGGACGATCGCCGTGGATGCTCTGCGTCGAGTTCAGCGGATTATCAGCCAACTCAAATGGCAGCTTGAACATTGGATCAACCGCATTGCCAACCTGGACACGGAGTTTTGGGAGCGATCGCAAGCCCTGATCCACCAGGCCAATCAGATGGAAGGCAGTGGCCTGCGGCTCTTCCAACCCGAGGAATTTGAGGCGTTGCATCTCAGCTTCCGGGAAATGAATCGGGGGGTTGATGCGCTCTGTCAACAGCTAACGATCGAAGTGTTGCAATGGTGCGATCGCACTCGCTTTACCCCACAGCAGCCCGCGACCCCGTTTCGCCTGCTGGATGTGGAAGAAATGTCAGAAACCGGTCTTCTCACCTTCAAACGCATCCTTACCGAAGTTGCCTATCAGTGGATCAAGGCCGCCCCACCTCGCAGCCCCCTCAACCTCACCCGCGATGCCTGCAAAGGACTGATTAAACTCTGTCCCTACGAACGCGACCAGCAGCAGCAAATTGAACTCCTGTTCAAGCGCTCCCGTCCCCTGCTCGATCTCGATCCCCAAGCGCCGCTGGGACGGTTTCACTATCAGAGCATTGCCCAAGCGGCGATCGTTGGGGGTGCAGCGCTCAAGGAACCCTCCGTGCAGCGACAGTTTGCGCTGTTGCAAAAATACTTTCGGGGAGATGATGCGATCGCCCCCCTCCCCGACTCCGAGCGGCATCGCATCCTCGCCATTCAAGAAGTCGGCGGCTTTTCCCTGCGCTGCATCGAAGGCATCGAAACCCTCCGCAAATATTACCAGGCTTGGCGCGGTCAGCGGGTTTTGGCCGAACGCATTGCCCTCAAAGGCGGCAAAGCTTCTTTTCCCATCCCCATCCATACCCAGCATGACCTGGTTTTCTGGGACATTATCCCCAGCGATCCCCTGATTGAACGCCTGGTCGTCATCGCCCGCGCCATGGGCATTCTGCGCGAAGAGATCCATCCCCAAGCCCAACGCCCCGTCATTCAATATTTTCGCACTGGCGGCATCTACCAGGAAATCGTCGTGCTGGCTGGCACTTGGGAGGATGTGGTGCTGGTGCTGGAACTGCCGGACTGCCGAGACGATCGCCTAGAAATTCAGCGCCAGGTCAACGAACAACTCAAACAGGCCGAAACCGAACCCCAGCGCCAACGGCTCCGTCAACGTCTAGAAACCTACCTCGCTCACCAAAACCCCCATTCCAACCCCAATATTCCCTATCCCAGCACCACGACGGATCATCGCTATCAGTGGCAGAAAGCGATCGTGAAGAAGTTTATGGCGGTTCATCAGTTGCAGGAGGAGTCGCTGCGGGAGAAGCATTGAGGGAGTGGGGAGTGGGGAGTGGGGAGTGGGGAGTGGGGAGGTGGGGATTGCGATCGCAGTATTACTGTGGCTTTTAGTTTTGTTGGTGATACTTAGGCGTTCAGCAGGCGATCGCATCAGGTTCCGTCAATGCCATGGTGAATTAGGTGAATCAATTTAACACCTTACACTGAATGAGAACCCTGATCGCGCCGAAACAATCCTGGCTGGTCGTGGGATACTGAGGCTCATTCACAACAAGGAAGATTCTCGTGACAGAACTAATTATTATTTCTGCTCTCGGTGCTAATAATCGGGTTATTGGTAGAGACGGCAAACTTCCTTGGCCGTTGATCCCGGAAGATGCTCAGCGATTTCAGGCGTTGACGTTGGGGCATCCCGTGATTATGGGGCGCAAGACCTGGGAGTTTGATCTGGACCAATGTCCGCTGGCCAATCGTTGTAACATCGTGATTACCCGTCAGCCTCAGCAGTATCAGGGTTTGGAGCGGTGCAAGGACTACGCCTATGGACTCTCCTTTGTGACGACTTTGGAGGATGCGATCGCCACAGTCCAAGATCGGGACAAAGCCTTTATTGTTGGGGGGGCAGGGGTTTATGCTGAGGCGTTGGCGATCGCCGATACCTGGGAACTGACGCTAGTGGAGGGAGACTACGAGGGGGATACCTTTTTCCCGGACTATTTCTCTCTAGTAGAGACTCAATTTCGACTTGTGAATTTAGAGGCTCATCCTGGGTTTCGCTATGAAACCTATCGCAAGATCAGTTAATCAAGTCTGCTCAATCCTGGTAGAAAGTTTAGATTGGGAAAAATCTGGGTTTACTAGTGGCATTCCTTTAGGTATTGCCATAGAAAGGGGTAGGAGCAGGGCGAGATGCGGCTCAACTCTTCCCCGATCTGTTTCAATCACCCTATACAACTTCTAGGAAGGTCTCAGATGAAATTACAGCCCAATTCCATGAATCGCCACCTCAAGGCCAATCTGCTTGTCTCTACAACGAAGCGGCTGAACTGGGTCGCTCGTTTGGTGAAATCAAACCCGACCCCGAAAAGCCCGAGGAAAGCATCGCCACCTTTCGCAGCACGGCCAGCCAGTTTGACACTCTGATCACCTCCATGGAAGCGGCTGAAGTCAGCGATGAAAAGCTTCAGGGATACCAAGCTGACTTTATTAAAATGTATGAGACTGTGACTCAGGGCTTGCGCGACACTGCCGATGCCATTGAGAAGGAAGATGTCCCTGGCATTCAAGCGGGTGTCAAGATGATCCAGGATGGTGCTGCGCCCGAGAGTCAGCTTGTGGATGATATCAATGCCTATTGCTCCGGGGGTTCCTGATCGGGTGTCCTGATGGATTGTTCTGATCTGGTGTGGAGAGGGCGATCGCCTTTGCTTTATCCATCTTAGAACTGTCCCATCTTAGAAATGTCCCATCTTAGAACTGTCTCATCAATTGTCAAAATTTCAAAATCGTCGTCTTGGGGGCAACGCTCGCGGTGCGTTATCTCTGGGACGATGATTTTTTAGTGTGAGGATCTGCGTCTGCAAATTCTAGACTAAATGCCGAAAACCCGTAGCGCATCATCGACTCACCGCTCCGCTGAAGTATCCCACCGATATTAACCACCGATGTTTAAGCGCTGTCAATCGCAGCGCTGGTTTCAAATTCCGCAACATGAATCGATGGGTGAAAAGTTCGATTCATAATGAACCCTAGAGTTCTTTCACCTGAACAGGTCTGTAACCATGCTGTGGAACGATGCTCGTACTGGTCAGATCATTTGTTTGTCTCTTTTTTTACTGCTGGGGATCTTTACCCGAGACTGGGCGTTGCAACCGGGAATGATTGGGGTGGCGATCGCTACAACTCTCCTGACGCAAACGCTTTGGATCATCTACCAAAGTTCTCAGAACGGTGACTGGGAAGGGATTTATGCAAACATTCTGCGATCGCTTCCCAGTGCTTTGATCACGGCTCTCGGCCTCAGTCTGCTGCTGCGGGTCGATCACTACAGCACCATGGTTTTGGCCAGCGCTGTAGGAATTACGAGTAAATTCTGTTTGCGGGTGCAGGACAAACATCTGTTTAATCCTGCAAATTTTGGCATCGTTACGGTTCTGGCGTTAACCGGGGATGCCTGGGTGTCGCCGGGGCAGTGGGGTGAGGAAGGGTGGTATGCGCTGGCGTTTTTGGGTGGGGGTGGGCTGGTGTTGCAACGGGTGGGGCGTTGGGATACGAGTGTGATGTTTTTGGTGACTTATGCGGGATTGGAAGCAGCGCGGAATGTTTGGCTGGGGTTGACTTGGGATGTGTGGGCGCATCGGTTGATGAATGGATCGCTGCTGTTGTTTGCGCTGTTTATGGTGACCGATCCGAGAACGATTCCGAATCATCGTCTAGGGCGACTCGTTTGGGTAGGGGCGATCGCCGTTCTCACGTTTATTCTAAGAAATTTGTTTTTTATTCCCGAAGCGATGTTTTGGGCGTTGTTTGTGATGTCTCCGGTGGCGGTGGCGATCGATGGGTTGTTGCCGGGAGATGACTTTTCCTGGGAGTCAACTTCGAGAGTCGCTGCCCCTGTCGCCGATGATCCTTTGTCCGTACAAGTTCCGGTGAATTCTCCGAGGTTTTGTGCCCCCCAGCCCCCAACTTTGGGGGAGCCGAGCCTTCGATGAGGACGCAAGTTTCGATGAATTCTCCAAGGTTTCGCGCCCCCCAGCCCCCAACTTTGGGGGAGCCGAACCTTCGATGAGACTTCATTGATATTTTTAGGGAGCGATCGCAGGGATTCACCGAACTCAAAGTTCCCCAGAATTGATACTGCTGGTGAGATATTGCTTAACGTTCATTTCAGGGAAATTGGTTTAGAAATTGAGCTACGCCGTCAGGTGATTACCCCACCCTAACCCTCCCCTTGCAAAGGGGAGGGAACCGAGCCTCCGGGATTCTTTCTGAAGCTGATGCAATGAGTCAGACGAATTCAGACTCCTGATTCCTCCGTTTGAATGGGTTTCGGCAGCTAACGATAAAATCGGGCATTCCGTTTTCCTTTCAAAAGGATGAATCAGCCCTACCCTTTGCAAGGGGGGATTAAGGGGGGGTAAACCGGGAGCTTGGCGATGTTACGAAGCATTTCGCCAACAGCATCAGAATTGGGGAATCTAGGGAGCAAAAACCCTCGGAGCGAAGTTAACTAGATTGATGTGTACACCAATCACTGAAATATATTTCCAAGTAATATCGATGTTTCTCAACTTTGACCTTTTGCATTCATTGAGCCTGTCATCATGAAAATTCTTCGCGTTTTCGTTCTTGTCCTCTTTATTGTCTGTCTAGCGTTCACGTTTGTTCCTGAAGCTTGGGCGTTTTGTGGTTTCTATGTGGCTAAAGCGGATGCCAGTCTTTACAATCAGGCTTCGCAGGTGGCGATCGCACGCAATGGCGATCGCACCGTTCTAACCATGGCCAATGACTACAGGGGCGAGATTAAGGATTTTGCGATCGTGGTGCCTGTTCCGGTTGTGCTGCAAGAAAATCAGGTGCAGGTAGCAGAACCCAAAATCATGGAGCGGTTGGATGCCTTCAGTGCGCCGCGTTTGGTGGAATACTTTGACCCTGATCCTTGTGCGCCCATGCTGTATCCGGCTGCGCCGTCGCTGTCGATGGGGGGGGCGAGTCGGCAGGCGTTGGAGGCGGATCGGGTGCGATCGGCGGATGCGCTGGGGGTGACGATCGAGGCTCAGTATACCGTGGGGGAATACGATATTTTGATGCTGAGTGCGCGGGAGTCGAATGGGTTGGAAACCTGGTTGACGCAGAATGGCTATCGGATTCCGGCGAATGCGAGGCAGTTGTTGCGGCCTTATATTCGCCAAAATATGAAGTTCTTTGTGGCCAAGGTGAATCTGGATACCTTTGAGTCGTCGGGGTATCAGTCTTTGCGTCCGTTGCAGATTGCCTATGAGTCGCCGCGCTTTATGTTGCCGATTCGGTTGGGGATGGTGAATGCGGATGCGGCTCAGGATTTGATTGTGTATATTCTGTCGCCGGAAGGACAGGCGGAGGTGACGAATTATCGGACGGTGAAGATTCCGTCTAACACGGAGATTCCGGTTTTTGTCAAAGAGGCGTTTAGTGATTTTTACAAGTCTACGTTTGAGACGGCTTATGCCAAGGAAGGTCGGAATATTGCGTTTTTGGAATATTCCTGGGATATGGCGGGTTGTGATCCTTGTTCGGCGGAGCCGTTGACGCAGGAGGAGATGCAGCAGGCGGGGGTGTTCTGGCTGAATTCGTCGGCATCGTCTGATGTGCCTACGGGGCGATTTGCGCCGCCGATCAGTCGTCCCAGTGTGTTCTTGACCCGGTTGCATGTGCGGTATACTCGCGATCGCTTCCCGGAAGATCTCATGTTCCACGCTACGAACAATCACGAGTTTTTCCAGGGACGTTACATTCTGCGGCATCCGTTTGTGGGGGAAGGCGGGACGGTCACCTGTGAGGCGGGGCGGCAGTATCGGCGATCGCTCCCTCGACGCTTTGAGGAGGAAGCCCAAACACTGGCGAGGTTGACGGGGTGGAATATCCAGGAGATTCGTCGGAAGTTGCCGCAGATTAATGGGGCTGAGAGTTTGACTCCTTGGTTGCAGCAGGTTTGGTCGATCTTAAGGGGGAGTAGGGAATAGGGAGTAGGGAGTAGGGGGATGGGGAGGTGGGGAGGTGGGTTGGCGATTGCCCACAAATCTTCTTTGAGACTGGTTGGGAACAGCATCGGTGATGAAGTTTTCTGGGCGGAGAGGGTGAGGGTGATGTAGGGTTCGGGGAGGGGGGAGGGCGATCGCTTTACAGGCTAAGCGAAGCTCTACTGACACAGGATTGAACGATCGAGGAGAGCCAAAAGCGATAAACTGGGGGCGTAGGCGCTTTCAAGGTTTTTATGCCTCGCTGTTTTAACACTGCTGGCTCCTGTCAGGCTGATATCCACTATATGTTGCCGCCCATTACGCGGTTACCCGATGTTGAACGACTGATTCATCAACGCAACTATTTCGTGATTCATGCGCCTCGGCAAACGAGCAAATCAACGGCGATGCTGGCGTTGGCACAGCAGTTGACCGAGAGCGGACGCTACACGGCGATCATGCTGTCCGTTGCAGTCGGGGCATCCTTCAGTCATGATCCGGAACGAGCAGAAGCGGCAATTCTCAGTTCCTGGCATCGTGTGGCGCAGGTCTATTTGCCGCCCGAATTGCGCCCCCCTGCTGAAATACCGACAGTGGTGGGACAGGGCATTGAAGAAACCTTGCGACAATGGGCAGAGGCTTCACCGCGACCTTTGGTGGTATTTATTGATGAAATTGACTCGCTGCAAGATGAGATGTTGCTTTCGGTTCTCTGTCAACTTCGCAGTGGGTTTCCTTCGCGTCCTCGGGCTTTTCCCCATTGTGTGGGGTTGATCGGTTTGCGGGATGTGTGGGATGACAAAGTTGCTTCTGGGGAAAGTGGCCGTCTCAAGGCTGTTAGCTCATTTAACATCAAGGCTGAATCCTTGACGCTGCACAACTTTACGGCTCAAGAGCTGGCAGAACTTTGTAGCCAACATACTGCGGAGACGGGGCAGGTGTTTACGCCGGAGAGTCTACAGCGGATTTATGCGTTAACCCAAGGGCAGCCCTGGTGGGTGAATGCGATCGCCCACCACCTCACCAAATTCATTGCGCCTGATCCGGCGATCGCTCTCACAATAAACCATATGGAACGCGCCTAAGAAATCTTGATTCAGCGCAACGACACCCGTCCCCATAGTCTGTCGAGCGTTACGATCGCTCCTCTAACTGTTGAATCATCCGCTGATTGAGTTGCCAAGCTGCCCAGGAAAGGGCCTGCACTTTGAGGGCTGGATCGGTAAGCTGATTGACCAATTGCTGGATTTGTTGGTTGTCTGAGGTTTGGGCGGCGACATCGGTGAGGTTGATGAGGTTGTTGTCGCGGGTGGTGGCTGAGATGCGGGGGAGGACTTGCAGGAGGCGTTGCCACTGTTGTTCCTGTTGGGCAGCGGAGGCGGGATAGAGCAAGAGATAGAGCATGAACTGGCGATCGGGAGAGGTGAAGGACTCGATTAGGCGTAGGCGATCGTCCCAGGAGAGACCCACTAAGAGATCGCTGAGGAAAATTTGGCCGGGAAGCGCATCGGCAATGGCGATCGCCTCCTGGACGAGTTTTTCTTGCTGGGGAAAGGGTTCGCCGTTGGGAAAATCGCGATGGTAGTAAAGAATGCTTTGAATCGCGTTTAGCTTGGTTCCTGGATCAGAAATTTGATCGACCAAATCCGCCGCTTGAGCATATTGCTTCTCAAAGAGATAGTATTGCACGAGGCTGGAGTAGGCTCGGCTGTCGCGGGTTTGTTGGGCAACTTTGAGGATTTGATTGGGTTGATTGAGTTGCGTCAACAGGGTGATCAAATCCGTGAAGGCGGTGTCTCCCCAAAAGGCTTGTTCATCGGGCTGAGCCGCCTGAAGCACCTCGATGGAGGGCAGAACCTGCTGGAGTTCGGCGATCGCCAGATCGGGCTGGATGAACTTATGGAACAGGTGGGCGGATTGTATCCGGGCTTCGGCACGCTGTAGGTCGTTGTCGATGCGGGGAATCAGGGCGCTGACTTGTTGCACCTTAGAGACTTGATCCGGGGTAGGGGGAGCGACATCGATGAGTTGTTGGAGAGCCTGGACTTGGGTAAGGGGCGGGAGGGTGCGGTCGCCCAAAATTTCAGAGTAAAGGGAACGCAGCAATGCTCTGGCTTGGGGATTGTTTTTGGGATCGGTGTCTAGGGGTTGAGGGGTGAGAAATTGGGCGAGGAGGCTGGCGCGTTGGACGGCGGGTTTGGGGCTTTGCTCCAGTTCGGTGAGGAATTGCGCGGACTGTGGGGCGATCGCGGTGGATGGCTCAAAGAATAGGTCAGAGGGCAGGTTGGTCAGGATTTTTACCCGATATTCTAGCTTCAGGTCTGGATCTTGCAGATTGGCCAACTGTTGCTCGATGGGAGTTTGGAGTTGCGCCAGGGCTGTCTCGACAGGGGGATAGGATGTGGCGATCTCTTGTAACCTCAGCAGCAATCTGAGGCGACGGGTGGTGAGGCGATCGGACTCTGAAACGGTCGTGGGTGAAATCCAGAGGTTGGGATGGGGAGGGCGATCGGAGGTAATCGGCAGAGGAGTAAAGCTATCGATGGCTGCGGATAGGGTGGGGGCTTGCTCAATTTGGGCGATCGCTTGCTCCAGATTGTCTGACTCAAGACCCCAGAGCAAAAATTTGGCGAGGCTCTGGCCGCTCTCTCGTCCGATAATCTGCCCATGAATCAGGGATTGATTCATGGCATTGAACTGTCCCAGAGAACCTTGCAACCAGGAAATACTTAGCAATGCTTGTTTTTGTAGTTCTTGTTGTGACTCTTGTTGTGACTCCTGTTGTGACTCTTGTTGTGATTCTGGGGATAGGCGAGGAACCAGTGGGATGAACTCGTCGAGAATGGCTTGGTATAGCGCTGTGGAATTAGCATTGGGTTCTTGAGGAACGATCATGAGATTCCACAGCGCACTGGCGCGTTGAGCGGGATCGGAGAGGGAACGGGCGATCGCCAAGGCTTCTTGTTGTAGGGTTTGAGCCGTTTCGGCGCGTCCGTTGGATTGATAAAAGTCGGCAATTTGAGCCAGGTTTTGAACCTTGACGGCGGGATCGGCGATGGTTTGATTGATTTGCAGCGCCTGGTCTAGTAGGGGTTGAATATTGGCGGGGGAGACGGGAGTCCGGGGATAGGTGTCGGCAGGATCGACGTAGGGGAGTTGGGCGATCGGGGAGGGGGAGGGGGCGATCGCACCTAAAGAACGGTTCTGCGGACGGCTCACAGCCGCCTGAAGCGGGAGCATCTGACTGAAACTTAGGGTGAGCGCGAATCCAAGAGCAACACTACGCATAGCAATAAAGGGGGAAGAAGGGTGGTGAAATAAAATAATCTGTTCTAATATTTCAGCATTCCCAGATTGTCAATGAGGTAATTCAGGGGATGTCTACAATTCTTACACTGCTGAACGGTGTAACTCCGGAGATTTTTGATGCTGACGAACTCCAAGCGTATGAATTGGCTTCGTTTCTAGCCCACCTGTAGATGAATCACGGGTGATCAAAACAAAGTCCATAGAATGAAGCCTGAGCAAATAATTTGAAATTTGTAGATGGGCGTCTCGCCTGTCCTGGAGCGCGGACAGGCGGGATGCCTATTTTTACAAGAATTACCGAGTTTAATAGTCAACTTGCATGATTAACCCGGAGATTCCTAGCGTTCAATCGGCAGGGTAATTAGGAATGTCGTTCCTTGTCCTAATTCTGATTCACATTCCAGAGAACCTCCATGTTTTTTCGTGATAATTTGGTGGCTAATCGATAATCCTAGACCTGTGCCAACACCAATGGGTTTCGTGGTAAAAAAGGTTTCAAAAACTCTCGCTTGCGTTTCAGCAGACATGCCAGCCCCATTGTCAGAAATCTTCACCAGAACGTGATTCGGTTCTACCTTCAGCGTAGAGATCATGATTTCTGGGTCAGAAACATTCACCTCTTCCAGCGCATCCATCGCATTACTCAGAATGTTCATAAACACCTGATACAGCGAACCCGAAGATCCTGGAACTTCGGGGATGGTGCCATAGTTCTTGACGATCGCAATTCCCTTCTTAATCCGATTGTTGAGAATCAGCAACGTACTGTCAATACAGGCATGGAGGTCAACCGGATAAACCGCATCATCATCTAACCGGGAGAAATTCTTTAGCCCCATGACAATCTGTCGGATGCGATCGGCTCCCACCTGATTGGATTGCAAAATCTTCGCCAAATCCTCCCTGAGAAATTCGAGATCAATATCTTTAATTTGCTGTTGAATCGTCGCTTCGGGCACCTTGGCGAGATAGCTATCGATCAGCCCTAGCAAATCCTGGATATAGTTCCGAGTAGGAGCCAAATTGCCATAGATAAAATTGACCGGGTTGTTGATTTCATGCGCCACATCCGCCACCATCCGCCCCAGACTGGACATCTTTTCACTTTGGATCAGCTTCTGGTTTGCTTCAGCCTGCTGTTCTTCTAGGAGCGTTTTGACTCGGTGGATCAGTTGATTAAATGCGGTGGCCAGCGTTCCCACTTCATCGGTGGTGGTGACGGGAACCTGGAGGTCAAAGTTAGAATCCTGGGTGGCCTTTTTGGCAATGTGGGTTAGGTTTTGAATCGGTTGGCTGATGGTGCGACTGGTATAGATTGCCAGGAGAGCCGCGATCGCCGCCGAGAACAAAATGCTACTGATGATAATTCGGCCTTTGATTAGCTCCGCTTCATGCACCCGCGTTTCAGTGGCCGTGAGGTCTTGTTGCGATCGCTCAGCCACCTTTTTCAACTGCACCAGTGAGTCATGGAACTCTAGAGAAAAGGGCTGTTGCACAAACTGATTGAGTCTCTGTTGCGTTTGTCGAATTTGAGCCGTGCTGAGAACCTTCAAATCTCGATTCTGGACAATCGTTCGCATCTCCTCCAGATAGGTGGCTTTCACCGGACTGTATTGTGCCACAAATTGAGCAATGCCTTCGCGATGCTGTTCTTTGGCGTAGATGGGACGGGCGATGTAAGTTTCGAGCGATCGCCACAATTCTTCCAGGGTGTTGCCATCCTTGAGCAACTGCTGATACTGCTCTTTCCACAATCGAGTCCCCGGCTGAAACACCGCGAGCTTGAGCGACTGGTTTTCCACCTGGAGAACGGACGATCGCAGGTCATTTAATAGATTCAGTTCTGCCAGATCATTTTGCTTTTGGGCGAGGGCTTGGGTCTGGTAGGCTTCGCCGATTCTAAATCCGGTTGCGGTTCCTAGAATGGCAATGCTGAGGGCGATCGCATACCCAAAGCGAATTTTGTGGTTAATACTCAATGCATTCATCCAGTGTCCAGAAGCGGATGAGTGCTGATGACGACGACCCGAAGCAAAATTGACGCGAGGCAACAGGGTCGTATGAAGCTCAGTGGAATCAGAGGGAATAAGGGAAGGTGAACTGGGTTGGGATGGATTCATGAACGGTTCAAGAGAAATCTAAGTGACTAATTCCCCTTATCCAGCTTATGAACATCAAGGGCTTCAACCAGCCCATTATTAATTCACAAAAGCAAATAAGGGGATAGGGTTAGATTTCCCCCACACGAGGCGATCGGCTCAAATGCTAAAGATATCAAATCCTTTCAAAAAAGAGATTACTCTTTTCTCAGGTTGGAATTCCGAACTGATTAACCGCAGAGACGCAGAGACGCAGAGAGGGGAAAAGGAGAAGGCGGAGGGCAAAAGGGGGATTCAGCGAGTTCGACAAGGGGGAGTCACAGGTTCTACTGCAACAATTTCCTGGATTAGACAATGAAAAACTCAAGGACTCCCTTTCCCCTTTCCCCTTTCCCCTTTCCCCTTTCGCCCCACTCCCTAAACCATGGCCAAACTCAACGCTCGAATCTGCTCAATCTTGTCTTGCAGTCCATCTTCATTGAGGCGATAGCTGAGGGGGTGGGCAATGAGTCGCGCGGTGCTTTCAAAGAGTTGATCGATTTCGATTAAATGATTTTCCTGGAGCGTCCGGCCAGAGGCCACCAAATCGACGATCGCCTCTGACATGCCCGTGATCGGGCCAAGCTCGACGGAACCATAGAGGGGCACCACTTCCACGGGCAAATCCAGGCTACTAAAATACTCGCTGGCGCATTGGACAAATTTGCTGGCGACCCGGCAGTGGGGCGGCAGTTCCAGCGCCGATCGATAGGGGCTGGATGCCTTGACTGCCACTGAAAGCCGACAGTGACCAAACTGTAAATCGACCAGGTGCGCGACTTTGGGACGTTTCTCCCGCAGCATATCGTAGCCGACGATGCCCAACTGTGCCTGTCCATATTCTACATAGACCGGGACATCGTAGTTTCGCACCAGCAGCGCTTTGGCTGTCCGGCTGGTGTCCCAAATTTCCAACTGGCGATTCGATTCATCCAAAAAAGCGCTAAAGTCCAGTCCCACCGACTGGAGCAGGCGAATGCTATCCTTCAACAACCCGCCCTTGGGAAGTGCCACCGTAATCATGATCTGTGCCTCTCCTTCTGCCTGAAACGAAGCCGCTTGTAAGGGGTTGAGGATGGCATCCTAGAATCCTGGACAGCAACACCCGTCCCCCAAGGCTCCCGTCTAGCTTACGATGAAATGCGATCGCCTGAGAGACTCCCCACAAACTCCCGCAGTTTCTGAAAGTACTCTGCACCAGCCACCAGGGTCAGATCATTGTGATCGGCTCCCTCGACCCACCAAAACTGCTTAGGTTCAGCCGCCGCATCATAAAGGGCTTGGCCATGCCAGAGGGGAATGGTGCGATCGTCCGTGCCATGAATCATCAACAGGGGACAGCGGATGGATTTGAGGCGATCGATACTAGGAAACTTCTCAAACGGGAAGATGGGAAAGGGCAGAATCACCCGAAAGGCTTTGGTGAAGGTACTTTCCAGCACCAGACCCGCGACAGGCTGCTGCGCTACCAAATGGGTCGAAATGGCTCCTCCGAGCGATCGCCCCACCACCACAATCTGCTCCGAAGGCACCCGCAGCGTCTCCCGCAAATACTGATAGACCGCCGCAATATCCCGATAGCTACCCGCCTCCGAAGGTCTCCCCTGACTCAGCCCATAGCCCCGATAGTCATAGGCCATCACCGCAAACCCCGCCGCCCGCATCTCCTTCAGCAAAGGCCGAATCAACCCCAAATCCTCCGCATTCCCATGGCTATAGAGCAAGGTATAGCGCGCCGCCGGGTTCGGCAAATACACCGCCGCAATCTTCACCCGATCTGTCGTCTCTAGCTGTAGAATTTCGGGCGATCGCCCATAACTCGCCGGAGGCGGCAAAAAAATCTGCTGATCCGCAAAGAAAAACACATACAGGCAAATGCAAGCATAAATGATGAGGAGCGATCGCCCCAACCGCATCACCGACCACTCCCCCAAGACCCACTGCCGCACAAACTTACTTCCTCTCGCCATAAAGCCTCCTATAATCAAGCTCTTTATATCAGGGGAAAGGGATTGTAAGGCGAAAGGGGAAAGGGAAAAGGGGGTTCAGTGAGGAAAACAGAGAAAGACCAGAAAAATTAAGGGTTCTCATCCCTGCATCAATCCATGAAAATCCAGGGAATCCCCCCTTCCCCTTTCGCCTTTCCCCTTCCCCCTTTCCCCTTCCCCCCACAAATCATGGAGTAATGTAAACACCCCACTCTCCCGCTCCCATCAAGCGGTATAACGACAAATTAGTGCCATTCAATGTTTGAGGAAAGAAAATGTCTTTGGAATATCCGGATGACCTGAAGTACCTGGACAGCCATGAATATGCCCGTCTAGAAGGAGAAATTGCCACCATCGGTATCACTGCCTTTGCCATCGATCAGTTGGGCGACATTGTGTTTCTAGAACTGCCCGATGTGGGCGACCCCCTGTCCAAGGGCGAAACCTTTGGCTCGATCGAATCGGTCAAAGCGGTGGAAGACCTGAAAGCCCCGGTAACCGGAACCATTGTCGAACGCAACGATGCCCTGGTGGAAGCTCCCGAGCAGTTGGTGGAAGACCCCTATGGGGAGTCCTGGATGCTGAAGGTGCGCGTCGATGATCCTGGTGAACTGGACGATGCCATGACCGCTGATCAATACCGGGAGCAGGTCGGAGGCGATTAGGGGATGAGATCCGTAAATTGCAGGTTGCACTAACGTAAAAAGAAGGACAAGGAATCCGACGATTTATTGCAAATTGTTGCAGGAATGTTTAAACATTATCTATGCCCCATCCATCTTCGTTTGGGGCTAATCGGATCATCCCTTTCCTTTCATCCCTTACGCTAGGCGCTCTATGACTTTAGATTCAACCGATGTCCAGATGCATGAGTCCGCGACTGCCCTCCGCAATGCCGCTCTGGACGAGTCGGTAGGAGCTGCTGCACCCGCATCCCCCTCTCCCGCAGAGCCTCCAGAATCGGCTGACTGGCAAGTTCACGACTTTGGTCGCCGCCATATCGGCCCCCAGGAAACCGACCTCCAGCAAATGCTGACCTACCTGGGCTTTGATTCCCTGGAGGCGCTGATGGATGCTACGGTGCCAGCAGGAATTCGCCTGAAGCGATCGCTCAATCTCCCCCAGGGCAAAACGGAGCGGCAGGTGCTTCAGGATTTGAAGGCGATCGCCAGCCAAAACCAAATCTTCCGCTCCTTCATCGGCATGGGCTACTCCAACTGCATCACCCCCCCGGTGATTCAGCGCAACATCCTGGAAAACCCCGGCTGGTACACCCAATACACCCCCTACCAACCCGAAATCTCCCAAGGTCGCCTGGAAGCCCTGCTCAACTTCCAAACCATGGTGATGGATCTGACAGGGCTGGAAATCGCCAATGCGTCATTGCTGGATGAAGGCACCGCCGCCGCCGAAGCCATGACCCTCAGCTATGGCCAGTTCAAGGGCAAATCCCAAACTTTCTGGGTATCCGACGCCTGCCATCCCCAGACCATTGATGTCGTCAAAACCCGCGCCATTCCTCTGGGCATCGAAGTCATCGTGGGCGACCACCGTACCTTTGCCTTCGACCAACCCATCTTTGGAGCCTTGCTGCAATACCCTGCCACGGATGGCGCGGTGTATGACTACCAGGAATTTGTCGATCGCGCCCATACCGCAGGCGCTTTGGTCACCGTTGCCGCCGATTTACTGAGCCTGACCCTACTTAAACCACCCGGCGAATTTGGCGCAGATATTGCCGTGGGCAACACGCAGCGCTTTGGGGTGCCGCTGGGCTACGGTGGTCCCCATGCCGCCTACTTTGCCACCCGAGAAGCCTACAAGCGTCAGCTGCCCGGTCGTCTGGTAGGTGTGTCCAAGGATATTTCCGGTCGTCCGGCGCTCCGTTTGGCGCTGCAAACCCGTGAGCAGCATATCCGTCGAGACAAAGCCACGAGCAATATCTGTACGGCTCAAGTACTGCTGGCCGTGATTGCAGGAATGTATGCCGTTTACCATGGCGCGCGCGGTTTAAAGCAGATTGCCGAGCAAGTCCATCAGCAAACTCAGGCTTTGGCGGCTGGCTTGCAGCAGTTGGGCTATACGCTGGGCAATGCGCCTTTCTTTGATACCTTGCGGGTGGAAGTCGGGGATCAGCAGGCGGCGATTTTGGAAGGGGCGATCGCACAACAGATGAATTTGCGATCGCTCGACTCAGGGGCGATCGGCATCTCCCTCGACGAAACCACCACCGCTCAAGATGTACAGGATTTGCTCAGTCTCTTCCCCCCTCGTTCCACTGGATCGGCTCAACTGCCCACACTTCCGGAAACCCTGACCCGCACCAGTCCCTACCTCACCCATCCGGTGTTCAGCGCCTACCACTCTGAAACCGAACTGCTGCGCTACATGTACCGCCTCCAGATGAAGGATCTGTCGCTGACCACGGCCATGATCCCGCTGGGTTCCTGCACCATGAAGCTGAACGCGACCGCCGAAATGATTCCGGTCACCTGGCCGGAGTTTGGCCAAATCCATCCCTTTGTGCCGCTGGATCAGGCCAAGGGCTATCAGACCATGTTCCAGCAGCTAGAAGCCATGCTGTCTGAGATCACGGGCTTTGCTGGGATTTCCCTCCAGCCCAACGCCGGTTCCCAGGGCGAGTACGCTGGACTGCTGGTGATTCGTCAATACCATGAAGCATGCGGACAAGACCATCGCAATATCTGCCTCATCCCCGAATCCGCCCATGGTACCAACCCCGCCAGCGCCGTCATGGCCGGCATGAAAGTTGTCCCCGTCCTCTGCGACAGCGACGGCAACATTGACATTACCGACCTCCAAGCCAAAGCCACCAAACATCAGGACAACCTCTCGGCGTTGATGGTCACCTACCCCTCCACCCACGGTGTCTTTGAGGAAGGCATCCAGCAGATCTGCGACATTGTCCATCAGCAGGGCGGCCAGGTCTACATGGATGGTGCCAATATGAACGCCCAGGTTGGTCTGTGTCGTCCGGCGGACTTTGGAGCCGATGTTTGTCACCTGAATCTCCACAAAACCTTCTGTATCCCCCATGGGGGCGGTGGCCCCGGCATGGGGCCGATCGGCGTACAGTCCCACCTGGTGCCCTTCCTACCGGGACATGCCGTTGTCTCGATGGCCGATGCGGGAGAGCAAGACTCACGCATTGGCGCTGTTTCCGCCGCACCTTGGGGCAGCGGCAGCATTTTGCCGATCTCCTGGGTCTACGTTGCGCTGATGGGCGGCGAAGGGCTAACTAAGGCAACCCAAGTGGCTATTCTCAACGCCAACTACATTGCCAAGCGCTTAGAAGGTCATTACTCTGTCCTGTACCGGGGTCAAAATGGTCTGGTTGCCCATGAGTGCATCCTCGATCTGCGGCAGTTCAAGAAAACAGCGGCGATCGAAGTAGACGACATTGCCAAACGGCTGATCGACTACGGCTTCCACCCGCCCACCGTCTCCTGGCCTGTCGCCGGAACCGTCATGGTCGAACCCACCGAAAGCGAATCGCTGCAAGAACTCGATCGCTTCTGTGACGCGATGATCGCCATCCGCACAGAAATCCGCGAAATCGAAGAAGGAGCCGTCAGCAAGGAAAACAACCTGCTGAAAAACGCCCCCCACACGGCAGACAGCCTCATGAGTGAAACCTGGGATCGCCCCTATTCCCGCCATCAAGCTGCCTACCCCACGCCCTGGACAAGGGAAAACAAGTTCTGGGCGACGGTCAGCCGGATTGACAATGCTTATGGCGATCGCAACCTAGTCTGCTCCTGCCTCCCGATGGACGCTTACGCCGAAGACTAGATCCCATCCCATCTTCTAAACAAAAACAGGGATGCTGAACGAGGTTCAGCATCCCTGTTTTTTCTAGGAAATATTAATACTCGTAGGGAACCGCAGGTTTAGGAATTTCGGTGAGTTTGCTGGCTTCAATCACCAGTTGTCGCTTCCCTGCGACCGTTTCTGTGATCATCCGTCCCTCCACCCGGAACCACTTGTCCGCTGGGTAGGTCGATCGGCTTTCCTTAATCTTGACGGGCAGCCCAATGGGATACACATCGGCAGCACAGCAGGTGATGACGAAACGGGCGATCGTCAGATAGTTATCGGGGTAATCCTTCAGGTGCATCACAAACCCATCTACTTGGGCTTTTTGCCCCGTGTAAGCATCCGGTTCAGGGTAAACATTGAGCGTTCTCACCCATTCCGTCAGCGTCCGATCTTCGGGACGACTACTAGCGCGGAAAGACTGAGGTTTTGCCCTTGTCAACGTCAACGTATCAGTCACCCCCCGATCGAGCGCCATCTGACTGGCAAAAGGCTGAGGCGTAAACTGTAGCCCAAAAATCGCCACAGCCAGCAGCACCGCACTGCCCCACCCCGGCGGAAACAGCGAGTAGTGTGGTGGTGCCGGAGTTTCTGTGCGAGTCCGAGCCGACCCCCGTCTCGCCCGAATCAGCGATCGCCCCACAATATGAATCACCTTCAAAGCCCCCAGCGCTAGCAAAAAAAATGCGGCTGAATAGGCCAACCAAACATAACCCGGATGCAGCAGCAAATTAATCTGCCCCGACAGCCAAAACTTCAGCAGCAAAGCGCTCCAAGCAAGAATAGCGCTCACATCCAATAAATTCTGAAACCATTGCCAATTCCGCTTTTGCGGCGAAGATCCAGCAGTCGTCATAGGAGGGAGTGGGGAGTGGGGAGTGGGGAGTGGGGAGTGGGGAGTGGATGGGTGGATGGGTGGATGGGTATAAACTTTCGCCTTTCGCCTTTCGCCTTTCGCCTTCCCCCTTCCCCCTTCCCCCTTCTTCCCTCTGCGTCTCTGCGTCTCTGCGGTTCATTTGTCCGGATTAGCTGACATACAAATTGATCAGCAGCGCAATCAAGAAAGTAAGTTGTCCCGCCAGTGCGAACAGGTAGAAAATGGCGCGACCTCTAAACACAGAGAGCAACAGCGCAATGTTCTTTAGGTCGATCATCGGGCCAAAGATCAGGAAGGCTAGGAGTGAGCCGCTGGTGAACGTGGAGGCAAAGGAAAGGGCAAAGAAAGAATCTACCGTGGAGCAAATTGATACCACACAGGCCAGCAACATCATTGCCAGAATCGAAGTGATATTGTCCTGACCCAGACTCAGCACCAGTTCTCGGGGGACTGCGACCTGGACGATGGATGCGATCGCCGACCCAATCACCAAGATGCCCCCGAGTTCTCTGAGTTCCTGAATAATATTCTCCATCATCAACTGCAAGCGAACCGGGATGGGCTTGGACAGCACCGGGTTCGCCACCAGCGTCACGGCCTGGAGCGGATCGCCATCTAGTTGCAGGGGTTTACCGGCTTGTCCCAGGATGAAGGTGCCGGACTTGAGCAGATCGGCAGTAGGCTCCTCATCGTCCTTTTTGCGGGAGCGGCGAGAGGTCGATCGGGGGACGGGCATGGAACGGGCGATCGCCGGTTGTAGCAAAGGCCGCAGATCGGGCTGACTGCTAAACACCCAGCCGACAATCGTGGCAATCAGCAGGGAAAAGCCAACCCGCATAAAGACAATTTCGGGCTGATCCCGGAAGGCTGTCCAGGTTGCCCAGAAGACAATGGGGTTGACCGTGGGAGCGGCCAGCAGAAACCCGATCGACATCGACGCGGGTGCGCCCTGGACAATCAGGCGACGCGCGACCGGAACATTGCCACATTCACAAACGGGAAAGACAAAGCCAATCAAGCTGCCTACAAAAGCGGCCAGGAGCGGATTGCGAGGTGTGGCCGCGATCAGCTTTCGCTCATCGACAAACAGCAGCAGCGCGCTGGAAAACAGCACGCCCAGCAGCAAAAAAGGCATGGCCTCGACCATCAAACTAAAGAAGAGGGTCAAGGCATTATTGATCTGATTGCCCAACGAAGTTCCCAATAGATTACTCAACAGATTCATCAGCTCAGCCTCTCAGGTCTGAGAAGTCATTCTATCCGGAATTGGGGAAGTTGATCCCCCCATTTGTCCGAATATGACCCCGCAGCCGATGGTAGCAGCGGCAAAAATCTGATGGAATTTGGGATTTTAGAGGCTAGAAAGTGGCTAGCAGAAGCCAAGGTTTTAGTGAGCAGCGTACTGCTGAACAGCCAAAACAAGATTGTCGGTGCAGTGGTGGGTCAAATCAAACGTGGCGGCTTCGACCATGACCCGGATGACGGGTTCTGTGCCAGAGGCGCGCACGAGGATGCGGCCTTGGTCGCCCATGGTGGATTCGGCCTGAGCGATCGCCCGTTGTAACCCGGCATCCTGCTGCCAGTTGAGACGGCGATCGCGATCCTCAACCCGCACATTCTTGAGAATCTGGGGATAGGTTTGGAAGCTTTGATCCATCAGTTGACTAAGGCTAAGACCTGAGCGCAGAACCAGGGCAGACAGATGCAGCGCCGTCAGCAGACCGTCACCCGAAACGCCATAGTGAGGACAGAGAATATGCCCCGACTGTTCGCCGCCCAGCATCGCGCCTTTGCGAATCATTTCGGCATGGACATATTGATCGCCCACATCGGTGCGAATTAGGGTGCCGCCCAACTGTTGCCAAGCCCGCTCAAAGCCCAGGTTGGCCATGACGGTTGAGATAATCAAGTTTTCGGGCAACTGTCCGGCTTGACGCAAAGCCTGTCCCCAGAAGTACAAAATGTAATCGCCATCGACAGCCCGTCCCTGAGCATCGATCGCCATCACCCGGTCAGCATCCCCGTCAAAGGCAAAGCCCAGATCGGCGTTATGTTCCAGGACAGCGGCACGGAGCGGCTCCAGGTGGGTAGACCCGCAGTGGACATTGATGCGATCGCCATCCGCCCGGTCATGCAGACAAATCACCTCTGCGCCCATCTGTTGGAAGACCAGCGGCGCAACCTGAGCAGCGGCTCCCCAGGCCAGATCCAGAACCACCTTCATCCCGGTGAGATTCACCGAAGGCAGGAGAGGGTCTTGGAGCGATTGGAGATAGTGGTCGATTAATTCAGGGCGATGGTAGTGGCGACCCCAGTGGGCGGAGGATTCGACGGCGCGATCGGCTTCACCGCGCAGGGCAGACTCGATCTGACTTTGCACATCCTTGCTGAGTTTGGTGCCGTCTTTGCCAAAGAATTTAATGCCGTTATCTTCCGGGGGGTTATGGCTAGCCGAAATCATGACGCCGCCCAGAGCTTCCGTCTTGCTGGTCAGGTAAGCCACCGTTGGCGTGGGGCATAGCCCGAGATTCCAGACCTCTAGACCCGCCGCCGTCAATCCCGCCGATAGCGCCATGGCTAACATATCGCTGGAATTGCGTGAATCCTGTCCCAGAATGACGACTCCCTTGCTGTGACTTTCAGCCCGTAGCACTTGCCCTGCCCAAAAACCGACTTGTAGCGCCAATGGAGCCGTCAACAATTCGCCCACGCGCCCGCGAATGCCGTCGGTGCCAAACAACCGCGTCTTGGGCAGCGAAAGCAATTCCCAGCTTGAATCTTGGCTCTGAACCGAAGGTCTACCCGAAGAGACAGGAAGTAGCACCATAGCGTTTTATCACTCCATACATCACACATAAGGGATTGCAGCCGAACCATGCCCCTGAATCCTGACCAAATTTTCAGCGGAGCATATCACATGCTGTCTGAAAATTTCAAATCAGAAAATTTCAAATCAGAAAATTTCAAAGGAAATTTTCTGATTTGGGTCACCATGGTCTGCCGCTCGTTTTAGTCGTCAAAACTCTAGTAATCAAAAAATAATGAAGAAGTGGGCGATCGCCACTCCCCCACAGGCAGAGATCAGGCGGACATTTTTGTTCTAGCGTCACAGCCAAACCCGTGAAACCCTATATTCTTCAATAAAAAACTAACAATCAGGAAAAGATACAATTCCTACCCTTGGTTTTCCGGAAACGATCCTTAAAGATTAAACAGAAAAATTTACGAAAAAAGGGATCTGGCGTTGGCCAGTCCCTTCTTCTTTAGTGGATGAGTGATTAATGCAGGAAATTTTTAAAACACAAAGGAATGAATTGGGGTGGGGCTTTTTCTTTGCGTTTGTGCAGGAAATCTTTAAACACAAAGGAATGAATTGGGGTGGGGCTTTTTCTTTGCTTTGTTGGACACAAATATTTGTAACAGATGTCGGTTACAGAATTGGCGAGAGTGGCGATCGCCCCAGCCTCCAAGAGTGTATCGATGAAACCCTGGATCAGCCGAAAGCACTCAACCAAACCCCAAATCACCCGACTGATGATTCCTATCCAGTCCAGCATTTAGACAATGCATAAAAAAGGCCAAACAAGAAAGAGGTTTCAGCATTAGAAAAGCCTCACGGTTTCACCCATCCACCCATCCACCCATCCCCCCTCACACCCCTCACACCCCAACCTCCACCAACAAAGCCTGCATCCCCTCCCAAGACAGCCCTTGCTCAATAAAGCGGGGTGCGTTGGGATTGTAGGGAGCCGCTAACCGATCGACCGTTAGCACCTTGGCCTCCTCTGGCAGGATTGGTACATCTGGATCGGGGGCGGTGGGATGCATCAAGGAACTGGAGAATCCTCGAAAAATGGCGATCTGATCTTCCTCATCTGCGATGATCGCCGTCACCAGCAGAACTTCTTGCGGTCGTTTGAGGGTGTACTGCTCCAGACGAACGCCAATTGATTGACCCATAACTCAACCCTTTCGCTCAAAAATGTTCAAGTCCAGTTTCCGGTAAATTCTCCGGTAAATTTCCCAGCAGATTCTTCGGTAAAGTCTCCGGAAAGTTCCCCAGTAGATTCTTCGGTAGATTCTTCGCTAAAGTCTCTGGCTCAGTCTATTGCTCGATCGCCGATCGCCCCTGCTTGGCTAACCGAAACACGACAAAATAGACGAGATACAGCAGATAAATCACCAGGGCAATAATCGCCAGGAAGCCCAAAAACTGGGGACGGGTGTTGGCGTGGAAGAAAGCTTTATAGCCGAAGGGTGGATCGAGCCAGACCTGGCAGAATTGGTCGGCGAAACGAGTCTGGGAAAAGCTGCAGGGCAGGAAGGGGATACTGGCGATCGCCCCCACCACACTGTAGGCACTCACCGCCCAACGCCAAGCGGAAAAGGTGAGTTTCAAAGGGGTCTGGAACTGGTCGTCAAGTTCTTCATTAAGGTCAACCCAGAACCAGAGGCCGAGGGGAATCAGCAGCCGAGCGCAGAACCCGGTGAGAAAGCTAATCGGCAAACTGCCAATCATTAAATAAACCGTAATCGCTAGCAAACTCGCCACGCGCCAATAGATCACTAGCAGGCGCTGAATGGCATCGGCTTTTTGGGCAAACGCCCAGACCAGGAGAATCAGCGGCACGATGACCGTAAACAGGACGGCCAGCCGAAAATCAGTCCAGACAAACGAACGAATTAAATCTAAAGACATAGGAAAACGGGAATCACGAACAGCGGGTATTGGGCTTAGGCTTGAGCCTTTCTGAAGTGAATCGAGAAATGACCCACCAAATCTTACACTAGCAGCGACTGAAATCTTACATTCCTTGGGTTCTGGTATACCAGCGCAATAAGATTCGTGCCAGTCGGTCAGAATCATGACGCACCAGGTTGCGGGACTCGTCTTCATCCATGATGTTGGCGACGATCGCCCGTCGATTCATTTGCAGCACGGCCTCCCGGTCAAAGTAGACCGGATGGGAGCCTTCTTGAGCATAGTGGATCAGCGACTGGGCGGAAGGTGAGGTCTTTTGGACTAATACGACGTCAAAAATGCGATAGCCACAGGCGCGATCGATGGCGCGAATATGGTCGGACACCGTGTAGCCGTCCGTTTCGCCCGGTTGGGTCATGATATTACAGACATAGAGGCGGGGGATTTGGCGTTTGGCTATTGCATCTCGAATCTCCGGCACCAGCAGGTTAGGAATCACACTGGTATAGAGAGAACCGGGGCCAATAATAATATAGTCAGCTTCTTCGATCGCCTGGAGTGCCCGAGGCAGGGGAATGGGATTGGCCGGGGTACAGCCGATATTGACGATTTTTCCTTTGGCTTCAGTGATGTTGGATTCGCCCTCAATGTGGCGGCCATCGGCCAGGTCTGCCCAGAGGCGCATGTCGCTGAGGGTGGCCGGGAGGACTTGCCCCCGAATCGCGAGAACTTTGGAACTGGCGGCGATCGCCCGCTCCAAATCCCCCGACACTTCACTCATGGCCGTCAAAAACAAATTGCCGAAGCTGTGTCCCGTCAGCCCATCCCCCGCCTGAAAGCGATACTGAAATAACTCTGTTAAAAGCTTTTCCTCATCGGCCAACGCCGCCAAACAGTTGCGAATATCGCCCGGTGGCAGAACCCCAATTTCCCGCCGCAGCCGCCCGGATGATCCCCCATCATCGGCTACCGTCACGATCGCCGTAATATTGGCGCTGTAGCCCTTAAGTCCGCGCAGCAAGGTAGACAAGCCTGTGCCGCCCCCCAACACGACAATTTTCGGCCCCCGGTGCAGCCGCCGATGGGTCATGAGGCGATCGACTAGTTCCCCATCGCCCTCGGGCATCAGCACCTCGGTGATGGAACCCAGGCTGCGGGTTTGTCCCCAAAAGACCAGGAGAATCCCGGCCAGCAGCAC
The DNA here is from genome assembly GCA_025454315.1 of Oculatellaceae cyanobacterium Prado106. Classification (GTDB taxonomy): domain Bacteria; phylum Cyanobacteriota; class Cyanobacteriia; order Elainellales; family Elainellaceae; genus Prado106. The sequence goes on along the minus strand of JALOOP010000075.1, from coordinate 962 downwards.
CAAGGGGCCACTAATGTAGCTGGGAACCAGTTGTGCAATAAATCTTAGGAGTTCGCTGAGAAACTGACTGATGTAAAAAATCGGGGTCATGTTGGACCAGATTGCTAGACCCAGAAGAGTCAGAATCACACCCGCAACGCTAATCAGCAGCCACCGCTTCACCAATAAACCCGGCGCTAACCACTTAAACCATTGGTTGACCCGGCTGGGCGTGCGGCTACGGGATTCCTGCTTGAGGACTTGTAAAGCCTGTTTCAGTAAACCAATTGTCATGATGAGTTCAGCAGGAGGATAAAAGGAATCGGAACAATCAAGCGCAACCTGAGAATAAGAGCAAATTCAACAATAGGATGTAAAAAATTTGGACGTAAATCCGAAAATAAAGCTGTCTAGCCTAAGGATTGGCACAAACCCCAAACCAAGATACCGCTTAAACAGGATTACCTCTATTAAACACTAAGTAATTCTTCGGACTTAACAGGTAATATAAAGAACATCAAAATCTCGGACAATATCTTGGGTTAGGAGAGGGGAAAGGGAAAAGGGGAAAGGGGAAAGGGGAAAGGGGAAAGGGGAAAGGGGAAAGGGGAAAGGGGGACATGGGGGTAACTGTGGTATTGCCTGAATATGACCTTGAAATCTGTTGTAGACTTCCTCGACGAGATCCGGATGGGAGAGGATTGATCTCCCTTGAAACTCTCTGAGCTAACTCCTTTTGCCTTTTGTCTCTCACCCATCCACAGGGGATTTCTCTAAGAGGTTTCTATCTAAGAGGTTTCTAACAGATCCATTTCTGACAAATCCATTAATCACCCCTGAAATCCTCTTTGATACCCCCCTTTCGCCTTTCGCCTTTCGCCTTTCGCCTTTCGCCTTTCGCCTTTCGCCTTTCGCCTTTCGCCTTTCGCCTTTCGCCCCAATTCTCCACCCCCAATGCAACCCCCGCCATCAACAATGCAATA
>JALOOP010000074.1 GCA_025454315.1 Oculatellaceae cyanobacterium Prado106 | reverse complement strand
GACAAATCGGCAATCATAATCTGGGGAGTCCAGCGAATGCCAACGGCCATTTGCATCACCTGCAACAGCGCCATAATTTCGGGGCTGTCGAATTGCACCGGCTGACTCATGATGGCGTTGAGGCAGGGGAAGACGGCCAAGCCAGGAACCTGATTGGCGGCCTGGGTCATCTCGGTCGTCAGCGTGACGATCGGCAAGGTGGAGAGGAAGGGGGATTGGCTAAAGCGTTCGATATAAGTGATGGGGTCAGCACAGACGGCACCCAATAGCACCACATCCGGTTTCCAGACCCGAGCCAACAGATCGGCCTGATCTAGATCATCGACTTCTAGAACCCGGCAATGATGCGGGTGCAGCAATCCCGTCAGATCTTGTGCGACAACAGGCGGCTGAATCGGTTCACTGCCGGAGTAGGAAGACTCTTGGAGATGGAGAACGGTGAGGTTGAGTTGAATGCTTCGGGGTTCTTGGAGGGGGGCGACGAGGCGATCGACACAGCGCTGTAAGGCATCCGTTTGAATCGGCAGGCTGAGGAAAGCGTTGGCTCCATTTTGGAAGGAGCGTTTTTTGTCGATTCGCATGGCCATCGCCACAACGGGAATGTGACGGGTTTCTCCATCGGCTTTGAGCAACGTCAGCACATCCCAGCCCGAGAGCATGGGCAGGACGGGGTTGAGGAAAACGACGCAGGGTTGGAGTCGGCGGATTTTTTCGATCGCCTCCATGCCAGAACGGGCGATCGCCACTCGATAGCCCAAGCCCACCAACTGCCGAGTCAACGAGTCCAAAAGTTGCGGCGTAGATTCGACAATCAGCACCAATCGGTTGCGCGCCGTGATGGGCACGGGTTTGATCCGTTGTTCTTCAAGCTGGTCAGGGTCAAGCTCAAAGCCTTGGGGCGGACGAGGCGGCAACAGGAGGGTAAACTCGCTGCCTTCTCCCTCGATCGAGGTGAAGGTGACATCACCGCCATGTAGACGCGCGAGGCGTTGGGTCAGAACCAGCCCCAAGCCAGTGCCCTTAAACTGACGGGTCAGGGGGCTTTCAAGCTGTTGGAACTTTTGGAAAATGAGATGTTGCTTATCGACCGGGATACCAATGCCAGTGTCCCAGACGGTGAAGGCTAGCCAACCTTCCCAGGCTTCAATCTTTAGCCCCAGTTTGCCGCCCGCCTCAGTGAATTTGAGAGCGTTGGACAGCAGATTGGATAGCATTTGCCGCAGCCGCAGTTCATCGGCAATGAGATTTTCCAGGCCGGGTTGGATCGTCAGGCTAAACTCCACGTCACCCAGCACTGAACCCACCAGCGGCTCCGGTTCGGGGGAGTTTTCTTCGGCGGCTTGCAGTTGCAGGGCTTGCTGATAGGCTTGCAGGCAGACTTGTTCAATCCGCACCAGGCCAGGATTTAGCTCCATCTGCCCAGTTTCAATGCGGGTCAGATCCAAAATATTGTTGACGATCGAAATGAGATGACGACCACTCTGGTGAATCAGTTTGGCATAGCGGGATTGGCGCTCGTTGAGGTTGCCCAAGCTATGGTCTTTGAGCAGGCTGGATAGTCCCAGGACGGCGGTCAGCGGGGTCTTCAGTTCGTGGCTGATGCAGGCGAGAAATTCGTCCTTGAGGCGGTTGAGTTGCACCAGGTCGGCGTTTTTGGCGGCTAGCTCTTTGACGATTTGCTGTTGGTCGGTGGTGTCTTGGGCTAGCACCAGCCAGAGTTGTTCGGAGTGGACGAGCGATCGCCAAGTTGGGTCAGGGCTAAACTCCAGCGAAGCCAGCTTAAAGGCACCCTCAGCGGTTTCAGCAGAGGCCGCACTCTCTAGCGGCGTTAAGGAGGCGATCGTCCCCATCGGAATTTTGATAAACTGCCAGACCCGATCCTGGCCATTCTTCATGGGGCAGATGCAGATACAAGTGTCCGGCTCGGTGCCCAGGCAGGAACCGACCGATCGCATCGTGCCATTAGGCTGGGCGCTATTTTCCCAAATGCTGGAATAGCCATCGGGTGCTGCATGTTCCGTCCAGGTCTGCTGCATACGCGCCTGATTGGGCCAATCCGGATCCGACTGGGAGGGGTTGGCAGGGGTCGGGTTGGAGCGGGTTTGGACAGAGGTGGAGAAGGCACGATCCCTAGATGTCTCGTGAACTGTAGATCCTTGCAGGCTCGAAGCAGAGGCTCCAAAAGACAAGGACGAATCTGCGGTTGCCAAAATAATCCCGGCTTCCTGACTGATTTGATCCGGGTTGCGGAGTTCACCCAGTTGCTGCCGCCAGGAAAGATTTTGCGTAATCAGTTGCCCTGTGGCAGTTTGTAGCATCAGGGGGATAGGCAGGCGCTCTAGCAAATCGATCAAGGGATCAAGCCCGAGGGCTGGCGAGTCTGCCTTGGGTCGTTTGGCTTTGGGGTTGGGGTTGGGGGAGGGAGTGAGGGCGATCGCCTGGAGTAACCGGAGGCGATCGACCAATCCCAAATAGCGACCTGCATCATCCACCAGGCTCCACTGCTGCCGCTCAATTTCAGGCAGGTGGGGCTGGAACTGTTCGGTAGTCCAGGTTTGGGGAAGGGGGGCGATCGGCTCTAGGAGATTGTCGAGGAGGAGGTTGTCTAGAGGCTGGGCTGATTCGGAGGAGTGGGCTGACTTAGCGCGCGATGACTTAGAGGGGGATGCTTTGGATTCGGGACGTTTGGAGGGCTGGGAACGGAGCGGAGCCGATTCTCCCGAAGCCTGGAGTTGACTTAGGCTAAGCGCCAGGGTTGCATCCGATGCCTGGGGCAGGACAAACATGAGACGGCTGAGGCTGAGAACGCCTTGGGGTTGCTGCTGCTGATTGAGCACCACAATTTGGTCGCAGTGCGTTTGCTGTAGCACTTGCCAGACGCAGGCAAGCGAGTCAGTCTCGATGCAGATCGGCACTGATACCATAAATTCTCGAAGCGGGAGAGGTTCCATGTGCTGCCGATACCGATTAAAAGGACTGAGAAACTAAACCATCTTGGCACTCGATCAATTAAAAGATTCAAACTGAGCTATCACAATGGATTAATTATCGCGATTCAATGAAGGGAAGAGGGGCTTTTCTACTACAATGTTTTGTTAAGTATTTTGATTATTTGTTGAGAATCCCATACTTGAAATTTCTTCAGGCTGTCTTTTCTCAGCCTGACTTTTTCAGTCTGATTCCAAATTAATCCCTAAGCTTAACCCCCTAACCGCAATACTCCAAAACAAGCCTGGTCAACATTCCATTGACAAAACCTGTGATTTACAAAGCTTTTTATTTGCAGGATCTGCGCTTGTCAGAATTCATGGATAGATCTGTCTGCTTTCACAGATTGGTCTTGAACCTGTTTTGAACAGACTTGTTTTGAACAGACCTGCTTTTAACAGAATTATTGTTCATGATTTTGCGGATGTTGTTCCTGTTGGCTTGTTGCTCCGGCCTTCAATTGATTCACGGACTCTCTATCTTATTCATCTCTTAGAACCTTGCGGTCTTCTCTTACGGTTTGCGTTTTCTATTTTTCTGATGCACTGGCGGACGCGATCCAGTCGTGGCTAAGCTCGGCTGTATCAAGTCCGGCTGTATCAAGTTCGGCTGTATCGGGTTTGGGGTCTAGCGAATCTGCACCGGAGGGTTCCCATCCGCTTTGCGTACAAACCTTTAGGGATGAATCGGAGTTTCTGACGTTTGTGCGGGAGAAGCAACAACAGGTTGATTGTCTCATCTTAGAAGCCGACCAAAGGTTACGAAATTTGTTGGAGACGCTTCGCAAGGAGGGACGTTTTTTTCCGGTTGTGGTCGTGGAATCGGCAACGATAGACTCTGATTTCAACCCGATCAATCCAACAATAAGTCCGGATAGTGCCCAGCACAATGCCGAATCTTTCGTCTTCCTAAATACTTACCACAAGGCGATCGTCCCACTAGCGTCCGACAAAATCAGCCAAGTTGGTTTTGCGGTTGAGCAGGCGATCGACCAGGCTATTCACCAATTCTTGCAAATCTCCCCGAATCAGTCCTTGAGTGAACTTGAAGCTGCCTCCTCCGGCGAAACTCCCCTCGTTCAGCCATCCCTGATGGCACAGCAACTGCTCCTGGCCAAAAAACTGAAAGAACGCCTGGGCTACCTCGGTGTCTATTACAAGCGGAATCCTCGCAACTTTTTGCGCCACATGACCCAACCGCAGCGAGAAGAACTCTTACAGCAATTGAGAATCGAGTACCGAGACATCGTCCTGTCCTACTTTGCCGATAACGCCAAGCTCAACGATCAGCTGGATAACTTCGTCAATTTGGCTTTTTTTGCCGATGTTCCGGTCGCCCAGATTGTTGAAATTCATATGGAATTGATGGATGAATTTTCTAAGCACCTGAAAATGGAAGGACGCAGCGATGAAATGCTCCTGGACTATCGCCTGACGCTAATTGACACGATCGCCCATCTCTGTGAAATGTATCGCCGCTCCATTCCCCGCGAATCTCCCCCCGGTCAATTGCCAACGGACTGACCTGGATACAAGCTTGATTGACCTCCAAAGACAACACTCCAAAGACAATACTCCAAAGACAATATTCTAATAAGGTTGGTTCAATGGCCATATAAAACTCTATGATAAAATCTGCCGTCATCAAAAATAGCCGTCAAACCCCCGTTGCGGTTGACTAATTAGGTTCATTGCATCCCTTTCATCCCTCTATTTATTGAGTCCCTGGTCTTTCTAACTACATCCATGAGTCCTCTTAAGAAAACTTACATTCTCAAGCTCTACGTTGCTGGAAACACCCCCAATTCCGTGCGAGCCTTGAAGACCCTCAACAACATTCTTGAGAAGGAATTTCAAGGAGTCTACGCGCTCAAGGTGATTGATGTCCTCAAAAACCCCCAGTTGGCCGAAGAAGACAAAATTCTAGCAACCCCCACTCTGGCCAAAATCCTGCCGCCCCCCGTGCGGAAAATTATTGGCGACCTCTCCGATCGCGAACGAGTGCTGATCGGCCTCGATCTGCTCTACGACGAACTCCAAGAAGAAGAAGCGAATGAAGAATAATCTGCTTCCACCTTCTTTGAGGACAGTAAATCTATTAAATTGATTGAGCATCTGATGATTGAGCATCTGATGATTGAGCATCTGATGTCCTATCTGCCTCTGATTTCTTCCTGCCCCCTAAACCTTTGCGACCCATCTGCTCCTGGGTAACCCGCAAACTTGCCCAATTTAATGCACCTGACGTTAAACCTCTTTTAATCCTCTCAAAGCTTGCTGATGCCTTTAAAAAGCGCCGATAACCATGACCCAAACTAATCCCTCTGCACTCGACACCCATTCTGCAACGCTAGGGGTGCAAAAAATCCGCACCATGATTGAGGGCTTTGACGATATCAGTCATGGCGGCCTACCGACGGGGCGAACCACCCTCGTCAGCGGCACCTCCGGCACCGGAAAGACCCTCTTCTCCATCCAGTTTCTCTACCACGGCATCACGCAGTTCGACGAACCGGGCATCTTTGTCACCTTTGAAGAATCCCCCGCTGATGTCATCAAAAACGCCCACAGTTTCGGCTGGGATCTGCAAAAGCTGATCGACGAAGGCAAACTCTTCATCCTGGATGCCTCGCCCGACCCCGAAGGCCAGGATGTCATCGGCAACTTTGACCTCTCTGCCCTGATCGAGCGCATCCAATACGCCATCCGCAAATACAAAGCCAGACGGGTTTCGATCGACTCGGTGACCGCTGTCTTTCAGCAGTACGATGCCGTCTCCGTCGTCCGCCGAGAAATCTTCCGTCTGGTCGCCCGCCTCAAGCAGGTCGGTGCCACCACCATCATGACCACCGAGCGCATCGAAGAATATGGCCCGGTCGCCCGCTTTGGGGTCGAGGAATTTGTCTCCGATAACGTGGTCATTGTCCGCAACGTCCTGGAAGGCGAACGCCGTCGCCGCACCATGGAAATTCTCAAGCTGCGCGGCACCACCCACATGAAGGGCGAATATCCCTTCACCATCACGCCTTCGGGCATCAATATCTTCCCGCTGGGCGCGATGCGTCTGACCCAGCGATCGTCCAACACCCGCGTTTCTTCTGGGGTCAAAAAGCTGGACGAAATGTGCGGCGGCGGATTTTTCAAAGATTCCATCATCCTGGCGACCGGAGCGACCGGAACCGGGAAAACCCTCCTGGTCAGCAAGTTCCTGCAGGATGCCTGTAACGTCGGCGAACGCGCCATCCTCTTTGCCTATGAAGAGTCCCGCGCCCAGCTCTCGCGCAACGCTTACTCCTGGGGCATTGACTTTGAAGATCTAGAGCAAAAGGGTCTGCTGAAGATCCTCTGTGCCTATCCCGAGTCGGCAGGGCTTGAAGATCACTTGCAGTTGATTAAGTCTGAGATTGCCGAGTTTAAGCCGTCGAGAATTGCGATCGACTCTCTCTCCGCTCTGGCCCGAGGGGTCAGCAACAACGCTTTCCGCCAGTTTGTCATTGGGGTCACGGGCTTTGCCAAGCAGGAAGAAATCACTGGATTCTTCACCAACACCACCGACCAGTTCATGGGTTCTCACTCGATCACCGACTCCCACATTTCCACCATCACCGACACCATCCTGATGCTGCAATATGTGGAAATCCGGGGTGAAATGGCGCGCGCCATCAACGTCTTCAAGATGCGCGGCTCCTGGCACGACAAGGGCATCCGCGAATACACCATCAGCGCCCAAGGCCCCGAAATCAAAGACTCGTTCCGCAACTTCGAGCGCATCATCAGTGGCTCTCCTAGCCGCATCGCCGTTGATGAAAAGAACGAACTTTCGCGGATTGTGCGCGGCTTCCAGGAAAAAGGCGACGAAGAATCCTAGGTTCTGCATAGATTCTCCCTGAAGAATCCTTGATTTCAGTTGGGCAATCTTAAATCGCACCAGCGATGGGATAGCCCCAGCAAAAAAGGAATCAAGATATGGCCGCAGAAGATGGGTTGGAAGTGATTGCGGATAGTCTGCGACGGGTACGAACCGGGTTAGCCTGCTTTGCCGGAGGCTGCTGGCTGGCAGGGGCGATCGCCCTTGGAGTCGGTATTGCCCAACAAAAAGTCACGCCGATGCTAATTGGATTAGGCGGCGCAGCGGGTGGAGCAGGGTTGCTGACCACAGGCTTTCTGCTGCACTATGCTCGTATTCAATCGGTGCCGATTTATCGCGTCATTCGCGACACCCCCGAAGAGATTGTCTGGTTTTATGAAGGCAGTACGCGCAATCGGGTAGATGGCGTTCAGGTTTCCACAGAACGATGGGTGGTGGTTCACCTGCGAAACGGGAAGGGGTTACAGTTGCGATCGCTTCATCCCGCCGCTGTGCAATCGGTTCTGGATATGATTCGGCAGCGATCGCCCCAAGCCGTATTTGGCTACAGCGAGGCCGTTGCTCAGCAATATCTTCAAGATCCCAATTCCCTAATCCATCTTTGAGAGCAATTTGAAAGAGCAATTTGCGATCAAAAAGATCAATTTGAGATCAAATGGAGAAATCAAACGGAGGGGGAATCAAAAACTGGATCAGGGTAGAAGCATCCACGCCAGCCTCCGATCGCACCCTCGCCGCCGCGATCCCCGCCTGCGCGTGCCACCCTGCCGCCGCACAAACGATCGCCTCCTCCACCAATCCTTGCCGCACACCCTGCGCCAACAATCCGCCCATCAATCCGGTCAGGACATCTCCACTGCCGCCTCTCGCTAAAGCAGGCGTACTGTCGGGCACCACCCAAACCTGTCCCGTGGGATGAGCGATCGCCGTTCTTGCTCCCTTCAACAGGACGATCGCCCCACTCAAACTTGCCGCTTGCTGGACAGCCTGGATGCGATCGCCCAATTCCACCGCCGGAAACAACCGCTTAAACTCACCGGGATGCGGGGTCAAAATCGTAGGAGCCGATCGCCGCTGCAACCGCTCCACCGTCCCCAAATTCGCCAAAATGTTCAACCCATCCGCATCTAAAATCAGCGGCAAGTTGGTTTCTAGGACTTGTTCGACCAGGGTTTGCGCTTCGGGAGAGAGGCCACAACCACAGGCGATCGCATCATAGCCCGCCCATTCCATCGCCCTTGGCCAATGGGCAATTTCTCCGGCTTCTCCTTCTGGGCAGCCAATGACCAGCGCATCAGGGAGTTGGGCGATGAGGAGCGATCGCATCGATTCAGGGACGGCGATCGACAGCATCCCCACGCCACTCGCCCGAGCCGCCAGTCCCGCCAGAATGGCCGCTCCCATGTAGCGCCGTGATCCGGCGATCAACAGCAAATGTCCCTGCTGATATTTGTGAGTGGTGGGATGACGCGGACGGTTGAGCGTTCCTCGAAGCAAGTCAGGGGTAATTCTTTGGACGATCGGGGACGCTTCTAAGACCGCTGTGATATCTGTTTCTGGCAGACCAAACCCAATCAGTTCGGCTTGTCCAACGGAGGACAGCGCCGCATCTTGCAGAAAAGCCCGCTTCCAGAGTCCCAGGCAGAAGGTGCGGGTGGCACGGATGGCGGTTCCCAGAACTTCTCCAGTATCGGTGTGGATGCCCGAGGGCAGGTCGATGCTGAGGATGGGGCGATTCAATCGGACAGACCAATGGTTAAGTTCGTGAATAGTGTCGGCGATGGAGTCGGTGAGCGATCGCGTCAACCCAAACCCAAACAACCCGTCAATCAGCACCTCACAGTCCTTCAGCGCCTCCACGGTTGGCACCGTCTCGATGCCCAGACTGGCCGCGTACTGAGCATGGCTGGCCGTCAGGTCTTTCAGTTTACTAAACGGTTGATAGAGCCGGACTTCGTAGCCTTCCAGGTGCAGCTCACGGGCAATCACCAGGGCATCACCGCCGTTGTGCCCCGGCCCCACCAGCACGCCCACCTTGCGGACTTGTCCCAGCGGATATAGCGCTTGAATTCGTCTAGAGAGTAACCCGCCCACCTTTTCCATCAAGGCAGCCACAGGCATTCCAGCGGCAAACACCCTCGCCTCAATCTGGCTCATCTGTGCCGCCGTGACGACCCATCGTTGCATCTCATCCATCTTGGCGATACCCTTCTCGTTATGAAAATTCTACAGATTGACCATCTCGTGCTGACGGTGCAGGATATCCCGCGCACCTGTGAGTTTTACAGCAGGGTGCTAGGAATGCAGGTTGTCACCTTTGGCAACCCCGCCTCTGGCACTCAACGGCAAGCACTGCAATTTGGCCAGCAAAAGCTGAATTTACATCAAGCCGGACAGGAATTTGAACCTAAGGCACTCCGTCCTACTCCTGGAGCGATCGACCTCTGTCTGATCAGCGAAACGCCCTTAGCCGAAGTTCAGCGTCATCTTCAAGCGTGCGGGGTAGCGATCGAGTCAGGCATCGTCCCCAGGACAGGAGCAATGGGGGCGATCGCCTCTCTCTACATCCGCGACCCCGACGGCAACCTCATCGAAATCTCCAACAGGATTGATCCACAACCTTGATCCGCAATCCTGCCTCGCAATACAAACCTACGATGAACTCGCCGCCCAATTTCTACTATTCAGGATTAGGGTTGCAATCCCTGAAATTCTTCCACTAAAACCTTCGGATAGAAGACAAACGCCTCTGCGCCTCTGCCTCTCTGCGGTTTAATGGCATCAAAATCTCAGCTTATGTCCTTCCCATTCCTTAGCGAATCAGCGCAATGAACTTTCAGTAAATTCTCGAACACGGATGCCATCTCAACCGGGAAAAGCCAGTATAAATTCAGTATTGTCACGTATATTGGGATACCCGTTTTGCACCTACGGCTTTTCAATCTTCCCCGAAATTCTCGCCCAACTCCAGGCGCAACCCGTGCCCCAAGCTACTCCAAGGGAAAAATTATCAGCCTTGTCGTCCTTTTCCCTGCTGGACTCACGGCTTTGGTAATAAGCTTGGGATATTTCCGTGCCGTTGCCCATTCATCCGGTTGGCTCTCCCTCGATTCATCCGAGATTTTTCCGACGGGCATTCCCTGGCTGCAAACTGAGGCGGAATGTGAGCGATCGCAGCGCATCTGGAAGGACGGACAATGCTGGGATGAGGAGCATGATCCAAGCTTCTAAGGGGAAAGGGGAAGGGGGAAAGGCGAAAGGGGGAATCAGTGAAGCAGGCAAAGAGAAAACGGTGTTTCTCCTTTGACAATTGCTGTGATCATTCTTCTTCGATCGGCTCACAGGCATCTCAACGAATCCCTTTTCCCTTTCCCCTTTCCCCTCTCCCCTTTCCCCTTTCCCCTACTCTTTCAACTGCTGATACCGATAAAACGCATAGGTATCGAACAGGATGCCGACCCCGCCGCAGACCAAGCCGATGATGATGAGACCCCGCAGAGCGCTATCGCTGCCGAAGACTTTGAGGAAATGCGCGACTTGCTCCAGTCCGACCTTGCCGAGCAGTTCTAAGCCGGGAACATAGCTCAGCAGAACCAGGCTAGCCAGAATAATCCCGATGAAGAGAACGGGAGCCAGGAAGCTGAAGATTCCGGTTAGAAAGAGGGAGCGCAGGAGACTGGGTAGAAGGCTCATGGGTTTGGGCGATCGCGATCGCACGGGGGGTGAATAAGGGGGTACACAAGCGGGATGAACCCTGAAATGGTCATGAGAGCTTGAACAAGATGTTGGGACAAAACGGCTAGAAAATTTCACCTTCCAGCATATCGATCCCCCTTAGTCGCCGGGGCAGGCTGTGAGAAATCTTAAATTAAGATAAAAAACTTTTCTTAAGACCTATGAACAAAGCCGAATGCCGCAAAATGGCATTAGTCCTTTGTGATGCGTTGTTTTAACGGTGTTCCAAGGGCGTTTCAATGGCGTTAGGCATGGGTGACTCGTGGTCTCAGATGATTTGTCGCTTCATGATGATTCGTTATTGAACGACGATTCGTCATTTAACATAGATGGTTGGTCATTTGGAATCGAAGAGAGCATTTGGCATCGAATTGGCTATTAAATCAAAGTGGCTATTAGATGGGGCTATTGCAGCAGCAGCCTCCCATCACCTCTGATCCAGGACTCATGACCTGTGATGCATGACCGTAACCCCTGACCCATAACCCAAGGAAGAACAGATTGACGGATTCGAGTCGCAGTTTTGGCTTAAAAATTTGGGGGCGCAGGCTACTGGCGGCCATCCTGCTGGGTGGTCAGGTGATTGTGCATTTGATGCGCGGCAAGATCCACTGGCGCAATACGGTGGAGCAGATGGTGGCGGTGGGGCCAGAGTCTTTGCTGGTGGCGCTGCTGATGGCGGCTTCGGTGGGGATGGTGTTTACCATTCAGGTGTCTCGGGAGTTTATTAACCTGGGGGCGGGGTCGGCGGTGGGGGGCGTGTTGGCGATCGCCCTAGCGCGTGAATTGGCTCCCGTCTTGACTGCGGTGATTCTGGCGGGGCGGGTCGGATCGGCCTTTGCCGCTGAAATTGGCACCATGCAGGTCACCGAGCAGATCGACGCGCTCTACATGCTCAAGACAGACCCGATCGACTATCTGGTGATTCCCAGATTGATTGCCTGCTGCCTGATGCAGCCGCTCTTAACGATTCTGGCCTTTGCGACGGGAATGCTGGGCGGCCTGATCATCGCCGAAAGCATGTACAACATTTCCCAGAGCGTGTTTCTCGACTCTGCCCGCAATTTTCTCAACACCTGGGATCTCGTCAGCGCCATGATCAAGGGTGGGGTCTTTGGCAGTCTGATCGCCATCATTGGCTCTAGCTGGGGGCTGACCACGACGGGCGGCGCAAAAGGCGTAGGGCAATCTACGACGACCGCTGTGGTGACCGCCCTGCTGGCCATTTTTATCATCAACTTTTTCCTTTCCTGGCTGATGTTCCAGGGAACCGGAAGCGCTGTCCTCCAGGTTTAGACCTGTGCCGCACTAGCGCCAATCCAGCCAGCGCCAATCTAGCCAACGCGACTCTAATCAACGCGACTTTAATCAACACCACTCCAGAGGTATTCCCTTGAGGTCAGAAACGCAGCGTCTTGGAAAACCCCTAGAATGAAACTGATAAAGATTTGTAACTGGAGCCTCCCCCATGACCACCACTCCTACTGGTTCTTCCCCGTCTGAGGCGATGCCTGCGGCGCATGAGGTCGTGCAGCTTGCGCCCAGCTATGCCATTCCTCTGACGCTAATGGTGGCGGCGATTCCGCTGGTGTTTCTGCAAGTCTGGGTGGGTGGGGCGATCGCACTCTTCTCCGTCTTTTTGTTGATCCAAACCGCTACCCTGCGCCTGCTCTTCACCGAAAGCGCCCTGGATGTGTACCGGGGGGAAACCTTGATTCGCCGCTTCCCCTATCAAGAGTGGCAGAACTGGCAAATTTTTTGGTTCAATGTGCCCATCCTCTTCTACTTTAAGGAAGTAAAGAGTATTCATTTTCTGCCAATTCTCTTTGACCCCAAACTGCTGAAATTCTGTCTGGAACAGCGTTGTCCCGCCATCCGTTAATTCCATCGGCGCATCTCATCAGCGCGTTTCACTGGTTGATTTCAGCGAATAACTCTGGCTCATTTCACGAACTTATTTCATAGGTTGATTTCAGTGGCTAGCTCCACTGGCTGATGGCTGATTTCACCCGCTTATCCTGCTGGCCTGTCTAACCTTGACTCCCATGAACTCAGACCCTTCTTTCGGCAATAGCTCCTTGGATAGCTCCAACCCGCTGTCTAACTCCACTAATCTAGGTCAAGCTGATTCAAGCCAACTGGAGCAGCGTGTGGCCGAATTGCAGCAGCAGGAAAAAACGCTCCGCCAGGACATCTCCGTTTTGCAGATGTCCTATAACACACTGCAAAAACAAATTTCCGAAGCTCAGTCATCCATGGGACAGGTGATCAAGGAAGGCTTGGCCGAGTTGGAACAGCGTCGCCAAACCCTGCAACTGGCTGTAGAGCAGCTTGAGCGCCGTCAGGAGCGAATTCGCAACGAAATGAAAACCACCTTTGCCGGATCTTCTCAGGATCTGGCCATCCGAGTACAGGGGTTCAAGGATTATCTGGTCGGCAGTCTGCAAGATTTGGTGACCTCCGCTGAGCAACTGCAACTGCAAGTCAATGCGCCACCCGCCGCATCCGAGGCCAACCGTCGCACCGCCCCCCGAGACTCCCGTGAGAGTCGCGAAGTGATCCGGGAAGGGGTTCGGGAAAATGTCCGCGAGGGGCGAGAAGGCCGAGAGCTGCGATCGCCCCGAGACACCCGAGATCCCCGAGACAGCCGTGACGCTAGGGATAGTCGAGACAGCCAGGACGACATCCAGCCCAAGTTTGCCGAAAACCACATGCAGGAGCAAACCAAGCGGATCAACAAACTCCTCGATCAATATCGGATGATGCCCGACTACTACGGCCCCGTCTGGCAACTGCGCCGCACCTTTGAGCCGATTCATGCCGATCGCGTCTCCAACTGGTTTTTCACCCAGGGCGGTCGGGGTTCCCTCAAGAGCATGGGGTCACGGCTGCAAAATGTCCTGGTGGCTTCGGCGGCCATTTCGGTGCTGCGGAACTTGTATGGCGATCGCGTCCGAGTCTTAGTCCTGGGCGACTCCCCCGAACGCCTCGGCGAATGGCGACGTGGACTGCAAGACTGTCTGGGCGTTTCGCGGGGCGACTTCGGCTCTGACCAAGGCATCATGCTCTTTGAAGCGCCCGAACCCTTAGCCCAACGGGCAGAACGACTGGTGAAGCAAAAACAACTGCCGCTGATCATCATGGACGAGTCCGAGGGCTACGTCAGCCTCTCACTGCTGCAATTCCCCCTATGGCTGGCCTTTGCCCCCGATCCCCTCAACCCTGTGGTTTACTAAATCCCCTGGTTTAATTGCGGTGCGCCGAGTTCAGCCGATGCCGAATTCACGTATGATCGGGAAGCAATTAATCTGACTTACGGCAAGGAGTTTGGCACAATGGCGACTTGGATTGCCTATGCAGTAGGGGTCTGTGCGATCGCCTATCTCCTCGGTTCCATCCCGTCTGGATATCTGGCAGGACGACTGCTCAAGGGCATCGACATTCGCGAACATGGCTCGAAATCGACCGGAGCGACCAATGTGCTGCGTACCCTTGGCAAAGGGCCTGCGCTGGTGGTGCTGCTGGTGGATGTGTTCAAGGGCGTTTTGGCGGTGCTGTTGACCGCCTGGTTTTTTCAACTGCCTGCGATCGCCACCCTCGCGCCTCCCGTCCTTGCTGCCAACGGTACCTATGAAACCTTGGGCTTGCCCCTGGCCGTCACCCTATCCGGTCTAGCGGCCTTACTGGGGCATAGCCGTTCCATCTGGCTCAACTTCACAGGCGGAAAATCGGTGGCTACTGGGATTGGCGTGCTGCTGGCCATGTCTTTGCCCGTGGGATTGGGGGCGCTGGGCGTGTTTGCCTGTGTGCTGGCCGTGTCGCGGATTGTGTCGCTGGGGTCGATTGTGGCGGCGATCGCGTCCATCGTTTTGATGGTGGCATTGAAACAGCCTTTGCCTTACTTGGGGTTGGCGATCGCAGGCGGCCTCTTCGTCATTCTGCGCCACCGGGCTAATATCGATCGCCTCCTGGCAGGCACCGAACCCCGCCTTGGTCAAAAGAAACCCGAAACGGAATCCTAACTAGCACTTTTTCAGACATGAAAGGGGTACTTGGCCAAGAGTCAGGTGCCCTTTTCTGTTGATGGCATAGCCCCTGAGAGGAATTTTGTCCGTAATGTTGCGATTAATTGCACTTTCCGGGAATCCTCTTACGGGGTCATGAATCTAGGAGTCTAGGCAACCGTGACCTGAGCTTCGCTACAGCCCATTGGCCTGAGTCTGACTCAGCCACTACCCAAAACTGGCATGGCGAACCGCATTGCAACGAGCAGCGCTTGCAATGATTGAGGCGGATTCTCAAGGTTGGCCAACCATGAACTCTATCGAATCGCATTTAACAAAGTTGAGAACCTCTATGTCAAGATCTCGTGTTATCCGTGCTACGGCAGCTTTAACGGCCATGACCACCAGTCTTTGGATTGGCACCAGCAGCCTGGGTCGAGCCGCCACCGTTTCGCCCCAAGCGGAAGCAGCCCCGACTGAAGCCCCCACCCTGTTGGCTCAATTTGCGCCCTATCCCGGTTCCTCGGGCATCACCGCCACCGGAAGCGGCACCGCCACTGCACCCGCCGACAGCGCCCTAATCTATTTCACCTATTACAGCAACTACTATCCCACACCCTCTGAAGACCCCAATGCTCCCCCCCCGCTGCCGCCTGCTGTGACGGCTGCGGACATGAAGCCCGTGGTAGATGCGATCGTCGCAGCGGGAGTCCCCGCAGCCGGAGTGGAAGCGACCGCTGACCCATCATCCATGGGCAGTTTCCGCATCCGCGCTCGGATGGATCGCCCCACCCAAGCAACGGTGCAACGGGTGATCGCCGCAGCCAACGAGGCCGCAACCAAAGGCGGCAAATACGCGGGAGGCGGTTCCCAAGTCGCTTATCTGACCAACAACTGCGCCGCCGTGGAAAACCAGGCGCGACAAAACGCTATCCGGGATCTGCAAAGCCGTGCCACAGCCCTAGCCAGCGCCGCCGGAATCCAGATGGGCAACATGATGTCGATCGCTGAATCCAGCATCTGGGGCATGGGCTACAGCCCAACCTGCCCCTCGGCCAGCGACCCGATGGTGGTTCAAAACCCCTATGCGATCGCCCCCGCCGACCTCACCGTTCCCCCCGTGGTACAAGTCACCTCCCAGGTGACTGCCACCTATGAAATGAAGCGCTAATTTCTAGCCCGAACAACATTTCTAGACTGAATAGAACAGGGGTTGCAAAGAAGACTTTCCTCTTTGCAGCCCCTTCTTTGTATTCGACCCATCTAGGGTCAACCCATAGGTTCATCCATTGAATATCCGTTGAATATCCATTAAATATCTGAATAAAGATCTGAATATTCAGTGACAATCAAGTGACTATCTCGTGGGTCGGTTGGGGATTAGGTTTAGGAGGCGGCTGCGGGATTTTGATCGGCGATGGGGCAGCGGCTAGCCACCCTAACGTCAACCATCCAGCCATGCAATAACTAGCCATGCAATGACTAGCGAGATAACGAACTTTAAAACAACGAACAGACGAATTGGAAGTCATCAGAAATAGCCTCTGCCGTAAGCAGAAGCGCAGGAAAGATTGGAAAGAACACATGGGGCGAGTGGCTCTTAGAGAATGGGTTAAAGCGTGACCAATAGACGAGCGATTTAGAGATTTCCGCAGGTAACGAAGGCTTGAAAAAATTCCGATCAAAGTTACGGTGCGATCGCCCATCTATCCGGACATCGGCTCACTGAATTTATGGAAAGACGAAAGGGAAAAGGCGAAAGGCCAATCGCTGATTGAGACGCAGAATTTCTCAAGCATCTCTCCCAGAAAACCATCGAAATCATCATTGCGATTCCCCCCATCTCCCCACTCCCCACTCCCCACTCCCCACTCCCCACTCCCTACTCCCTCCCTACCGTCCCGAACCCACCATCGCCTCCGCCTGCCGCCGCGCAATCTCATGGACAAAGAAATCATGCGCCATGATCGTGTTGGGGAAAATGGCTCGGGCTTCCTTCAGCAGGTCATCCAGGACGATCGCATTCCCAGGCGCATAGCGGGGGCTGAAATGGGTCATCACCAGTTGACGCACCCCTGCCCCTAGCGCAACCTGAGCCGCCATTGTAGAAGTGGAGTGCAGTCGTTGATAAGCCAGCTCTGCATCCTCATGGGCAAAGGTGGCCTCATGAACCAAGACATCAGCATCCTGCGCCAGATCGACCGCACTTTCGCAGTAAATCGTGTCCGTGCAGTAGACAAACTTGCGGCCTATTTCAGTTTCGCCACACAGGTCTTTACCGTTAATTTTGCGGCCATCCTCCAGGGTGATGACTTCGCCGCGCTTCAGTTTGCCGTAGAGTGGTCCTGATGGAATGCCTAGAGCCGTCGCCCGTTCCACATCAAAACGCCCCGGTCGATCCTTTTCGGCCACCCGGTAGCCAAAGGCTGGAACCCGGTGGGTCAACGGCAGGCAGCTTACCGTAAACTCCTCGTCTTCAAACACCACCCCCGGCTGCACCGTATGCACCTTCACCGGATAGGAAAAATGGGTCTGGGAATAGCGGCTACAGGCTTTGAGATAGTCCTCTAGCTTGGGCGGGCCGTAGATGTCGATGCGACTGGGATTGCCCGCCAGCCCACAGCTTGCCAGCAGCCCCATCAGTCCGTAGATGTGATCACCATGCATATGGGTCACAAAGATGCGGGTAATCTGGCTAATTTTGATATCACTGCGGAGAATCTGGTGCTGGGTGCCCTCACCACAGTCAAACAACCAGACCTCAGCACGCTGGGGTAAGCGCAGAGCGATGCTGGAGACATTGCGCGATCGCGTCGGCACTCCCGAACTTGTCCCTAAAAACGTAATTTGCAAGGCTCAATTCCTATGAGAATGGGCTGTTTTTATAGTAAAACGTCTGGGGGGAAGACAGGGGAAGGGGAAAAGGCGAAAGGGGAAAGGCGAAAGGGGAAAGGCGAAAGGGGAAAGGCGAAAGGCGAAAGGGGGGACAGTGAAATCATCGCTGTAGATTCTGCGGATTGTCCCGCTCGGCTTACTTAATGGATGTTTTCTTGTAGGGATGGAGAGGGGGAAAGGGGAAAGGGGAAGGGGAGAGGGGTGACAGGGAATGTTGTCGTTGTAAATTTCACGGATTGCCCCTTACGGCCTATTTCAAGGATTATTCCTCGTTTTTCTCCTCGAACCTAACCCAGATTCACCCTTTCGCCTTTCCCCTTCCCCTTTCGCCTTTTCCCCTTCCCCTTTCCCCAACCAACACTTAGCCCTTGAGATACAGTTCTGTCCAAATAAAATCCTGAATTTAAAGCGACAAAAGTAATATTTCTATACATTTTCGTTGCACAATTTTTGAAGAGTCGGGGAAACATGATTGGGGTTTTTCAAGTCGAAGACCTTTGAAAGTTTAGATGAAGTTGTAAAGTAGACTGCTTTCCTTGATTTCATCAATTGGCTTAAGATTGTCCAGGTTTAAATACCGTTTAGAGTGAAAAATCTGCTCGGATCTGGTCATAACGGTTTGTAAAGCATATTTAGGCATTCCTGGGTTCTGTGACGACCCATTTCCACTGTTTTCCTTGCACCTAATTTTCCTTGCATCTAATTTTTCTTGCACCTATTCTTCTCGCACCTATTCTTCTCGCACCTATTCTTCTCGCACCTCTGGAGCTTGACCCATGACCTCAACCCCCTGCACAGCTAGAACCTCGGCTAAACCTTCTGCCCAGATGGCTGCCCCAGCGGTTCAGCTTCGGCAGATGACCCAGTTCATGCTGCGTCAAGGCAAACGATCCTGGTGGATGGTGATTCTGCTGTGGATGTCGGCGATCGCCCCTGCCTTTGCTTCCCTCGACTTTCGAGTGGCGATCGAACAGGATGTCAGCCAGGTGAAGGTGGGTAGCTCCACCCCCGCAGTCCTCAAAGACATTGCCACCGGACAGGAAGTGGGCACCGTCCCCGCCATGAACGCTGTCGTGGCCGAAGCCCGCAATGGTCGGGTTGCCTTTAGCCAAAAGCAAGTCGGGGCGCTGTGGATTGAACCCAGCGACGGCGGCTATGTCTTCATTGGCGATGACTGGTACCGGGGTCGTGTCCTGGTCGTCCCTACCACCTATGCCCTCTACCAGCGCCAAACCAGCGGCAACTCCGTGTTTGATGTCGGCGACACCACTCGCTGGCAGGTCTACCACGGCCTCTCCGACGAAAGCGCCGAAACCCGCGCCGCCGTAGACTCCACCACCAATCTCGTCGTCACCTACAACGGCCAGCTCATCAACGCCGTTTTTCATGCCTGCTCCGGCGGTCACACCCTCAACTCCGAAGATGTCTGGTCAGGCGCATTACCCTATCTGCGCGGTGTTCAGGACTATGACCTGACGGTGCAGCAAGCTTTAGCAAACTGCCAGCCGCGCTCTACCCCAATTACTGCCCAGCAACTTAGAGATGCCATCCCTGGAATTGGCCGCATCCTGGGTCTGAGAGCCGAACAGGGCAGAAATGGCCGCATATCCCAGGTTACCGTCACGGGCGAATCAGGGCAGAAGGTTCTCACAGGCGTACAACTGCGAACCGCCTTGAAGCTTAGAGCCGTTCCAGTCCGTATTGAAGTTTCCCAGACCGGAGAAGTGGCCGCCGCCAGCAATCCGCCGATCGTGCCGACCGAGTTTGTCTTTCTCGATGAAGGTGGCTTTGGTCATGGCGTGGGCATGAGCCAATGGGGAGCCTGGGGCATGGCGCAGATGGGACAAAACTTCCAGCAGATTTTGCTGCACTACTATACCGGTGTGCAACTTTCTCAGCTAGAAGTGCAATAGCCTCTTTTTCCAATACGGCTTTGTACGTACCAGCCTTATGAATGGGTTGTGCCCTCGAAATGCCCTAATTCTGGGGTATTTCGAGGACATGACTCGCTATGATATGGATACTGAATTAAGAGTTCATTTGTGTCTGCCAAGGATGCTTTTCATGATGCCGTCAAGCAAGCACTGCAAAAAGAACAGTGGGTCATCACTGACCATCCCTTAAGGTTTAAGTTTGGTAACGTCAACTTTCAAGTTGATTTAGGAGCCGAGCAACTCATTGCAGCAGAACGCTCTGGTGAGAAAATAGCAATCGAAATCAAAAGTTTTCTCAATCCATCTGCAATCACAGATTTTTACTCCGCGCTAGGACAATTTCTTAGCTATCGTCTCGCCCTAGAATCTATTGAACCCGACCGAACCCTATACCTTGCCGTTCCACTCGATAGCTATCAAACATTTTTTCAGTACGAATTCACCCAAACTGCGATAGAACGATATCAAGTCCTAATCATTGTGTATGACCCAGCGAATGAGGCGATCGTGCAATGGATAAACTAGCTCAGTACCGGGAGTTTGTTCAAACATTATTAACCCGTTACGCAAGTGATGACCATTCAGATGATCAGGTTGAAGTTCAGCTGATCCTTGATGCCAATCGCGACCATTATCAGTGGATGAATGTTGGGTGGCAAGGGTTCAATCGAATCTATCGTTGTATCCTGCATATGGACATTAAGGATGGCAAGATCTGGATTCAGCAAAACCTAACTGACCAGAATCCTGCTGAGGAACTTATTCGGATGGGTGTCCCTAGAGAAGATATCGTTCTAGGGCTGCAACCTCCCTATAAACGCCCCTATACAGATTACGGGGTGGCTTGAAAATTGAGCAGAGCTTTCTGCTTCAGCTTCCTCTCACTCCTTGAGCGTCACGACGACCCCAAAAACGATCGCACCACCGCAACAAACTCCTCGGTCGATTCGTAGGGGAGAACATTGCGCCCTTCAATTTGGACACCTTGCCCCTTGGGTAAATAGCGCAGATAGTTGGCCATGCGTTGTTCCAGGGTTTCGGACTTGCCCGAGCGGCTGATGCTGGTGGCACTGTCGCCGATGACGACTAGCGTGGGTTGCGGGAGATTGGCGATCGCATCTTGATAATTCTGTCGCCAGAACCCGGCCAAAAAGGCAAACACCGCAAATCGACTTTCCGGCTTTTCAGACCCCTTGACCAGCGTCTCTATCCAGGCTTGATCGACATTTTCAGCCTGGGCAAAGAGTTGCCGAGCGGAAAACGATCGCAAAAATGACGATCGCCGCGCATAGCGGTAAAACCCCTGCCCCAACGGCGTATCCAAAAGATTCCAGCCCACTCGCTGCTGCAAAGGATTCGCGGCTCCGGTGATGACTGCCCAGGCCGGCGGGTCGGAGAAGACCATGCGATCGATTAGATTCGGGGTTTCCTGCTGTTCTGCCAGCCGCAGGGCAACCGGGGTCAATGCGCCCTGAGCGATCACGACCACGGGTCGTTTAACAACGGTCTTGAGAAAATGCTGAAGTTGATCTGCCCAATCTTCAGGAGCATAGGCGATCGCAGGCATGGCGCTCTCCCCACAGCCCAACAAATCGGGGTTGTAGATCGTTCGGGTGGGGTCAAGGGCGAACCATGTTTGACAGAATCGATCCCAAAAACGCCGCGATAAGCCCACGCCGATCGGGTGAATCAGCAGCAGGGGCGGATTTTCGGTGCTGGATTCGGGGGGGGCGATCGCAGGCAATACCTCGTAAGCACAGGAGTAGTCTTTCCAGGTATAGAACTGCGTCGTGGCACTCGAAGGGACGGGGGAGTTGCAGCAATTCCAAATTCAAGGCTATGAGGACATTTCAGATTCTTCTCACAGAGTTAATTGCCATAATAGACCCTGTTTTTCAAGAGTTGACAAAACAAG
>JALOOP010000472.1 GCA_025454315.1 Oculatellaceae cyanobacterium Prado106 | reverse complement strand
CGGTTGATTTCCTGCCCTCCGAGTTACCTGAACCCGATTCAACCCCAACCGATTTTCTCCTGCCTACCCTGGTCGAAATCACTTCAGACCTGCAAGACACAACCGAAGAATCTCCTGAAGCATGGGACGAGGAGCCTGCTGAAGATCTTTTTCTAGAACCGCTCACAGAATCAGTCACAGAACCTTTTGAGGAGTCTGTTGAAGCGGAAGAGTTTGTTGAAGCGGAAGAGTCTGCTGAAGCGTCATCTTTGGAAGCATCTTCCGAGATATCTTCTGAACTATTTGCAGAACCATTGGAGGCACCGTCTGGGATATCTTCTGAGATACCTTTTGCAGAACCCTCTGAAGGTTCTTTCGAGCCATCTATGATTTCCTCTGAAGTCTCTTCAGAGGCATTATCTAACGATTCTTTTGCGGTTACTTTTGAAGAAACATCTGAGGAAATTTCTGCGGCATCTTTCCAGGAATTTTCTTCGGAAATCTCTGAAGAAATCTCTGAAGAAATCTCTGAAGAGATTCCTGGAAAAACTTCGGGAGAAATTCATGAGGAATTTGCTGAGGAAATTTCTGGGGCAAGGTTTGACGATCCTTTTGAGCAATCTTCTGAAGCAGCGACTGAAATGGCGATCGTTGATCAGGCAGCCCTGTTCCAACAGTTGATGGATTTGGACAATGATGAAGACATTGCTCCTGGAACGGCAGCCTCCGGTGCCCTGACAGATCCCAAGTTAACTGATCCGACTGAACAACGGATTTATGCGTATCTGCAACAGCAACAGGAAGCGCGTCCGTTTGAGCTTCAGAATGCTTTGGGAATTCGGCGATCGCAAGTCACCACCGCCCTGCAATCTTTGACTGATAAGGGATTGATCAAACCCCTTGGTAACTACAAACGCCAGCCCATTTACCGTATCCATTCTGTTCAGGAGGGCTAACCCCCATGTCCCCCACTCGCACGATCGCCACTGCCACCCAAGGTTCCACCCTAGCCGATGTTTTGGAAAGGGTGCTGGATAAGGGCATTGTTATTGCTGGAGATATTTCTGTTTCAGTCGGTTCTACAGAGCTACTGAGCATCCGGATTCGGCTGCTGATTTCTTCGGTGGACAAAGCCCGAGAAATTGGCATCAACTGGTGGGAAAGCGACCCCTATTTGAGCAGTCAGTCACAGCAGTTGTTGGAAGCTAATCGCCAGTTGCAAGCCAAAGTAGAGCGGTTAGAAACTCAGTTACAATCCTTAGTCTCTGCGACACCAGTTCCTGCGACACCAAACCCATCAGAACGCTAAAGCGTAAAACCCCATCTCCCAGATTCCATCTGATTTATAATTCGATTCAAAATTCAATTCATAATTCGATTCAACATGATTCAAGTCAAAACCTTTAAGCAAATTGCAACCAGTCGGACGATCGCCAGTTTTCGTGCGATTCAAAGTTTGACCAGAACCCCGAGTCAGGGAATCGATCGCGGACGCATCGTGACAGGGTATGGTCAGATGGTGAACTATGAAATTCGCCGTCAGCGACGCAATTCCCCATCATGACGACTCCTTTGAAAGTTTTTGCGACCGATGCAGCGATCGCCCCTGAAGCCACACTGCAAGCCACGACCAAGCCCAACTCGGGCTTGGCACCGCTGTTGTTGACCGTGGTTGAACTGTTGCGTCAACTGATGGAAGCCCAAGTGATTCGACGGATGGAGCGAGAACAACTCAGTGAAACGGACTTAGAACGAGCCGCTGAGAGCCTGCGAAAACTGGAAGAACAGGTGCTGAGTCTCTGCGAAATTTTTGAAATTGACCCTGCTGATCTCAACGTCAACCTGGGAGAGGACATTGGCACATTGCTACCAAAAGCGGGCAGCTATTATCCGGGTGAAGCCTCTCAGAATCCTTCTATCTTGGAATTGCTCGATCGCTTGCTGAATGTGGGCGTTGTGGTCGAGGGTGATGTGGACTTGGGCTTGGCACAATTGAATCTGATTCATGCAAAACTTCGCTTAGTGTTGACCTCGCAACCGATTTAATCTGCAATATTTCTTTCCAATGATCCCGTTTATATCATTCCGTTGAAAGGATGGCGGTTTCTGAGGAGGGATGGGTAATCTCTTAGAGTTGCGATCGCCCCTGTTGAGGGAAACCGTTGCAACGGGTGAACCCGGCTGAGATTGCCGATCCTGGGCTAGTGAGGAAACTATGGGAACGGGTCTTTATTTGTATGGCATTTTTCCATCGCAGGGATGGCAGCAGATCCAATTGGAAGGGCTAGATCAACAGCCTGTGCAGTCTCATACGGTAGATGGATTTACGTTTTTATATTCTGAAGCACAGCAAGAAAGATACTTGGCGAGCCGTAAGAATTTATTGGGGCATGAACGAGTTTTGGAACAGGCGATGGAACAGGGACATCGGACTTTGTTGCCTTTGCAGTTTGGACTGATTATCACGGACTGGGAGACAGTAACGCAACAGTTAATTCAACCACAGGGCGATCGCCTCAAGGATCTCTTCAACAAGCTAGAAGGACAGCGAGAAGTCGGCGTTAAAGTCTTCTGGGAGGCGGAACGGGAGTTGGAACTGTTGATGCAGGAGAATGCTCAACTGAGGGAGTCGCGCGATCGCCTGGAGGGAAAGGCGTTGAGTATGGATGAGGTGGTGCGGATTGGGCAGGCGATTGAGGGGGAGATGGGCGATCGCAAGCAGGCGATTATTGCTGAGTTTCAAACGGCGCTCAATTCGTTGGCCAGTGAAGTGGTAGAGAATGATTTGTTGACCGATAGCATGATTTATAACGCGGCTTATCTGATTCCTTGGGAGACGGAGTCTCAGTTTGGAACTCAGGTGGAAGCTTTGGATCAGCGTTTTGAGAACCGTTTGAGAATTCGCTATAACAGTTTCACTGCGCCTTTTAATTTTGCTCAATTGCAATAAGTGCAGTAAGTGCAATAAGTTAGTTGCAATCTATTGGAGTGTTCTGATAGACAACTCACTTCAGCGATCGGTTTAGTGTAATGCTTTGAATGAGGCGGATGCTGATGTTTTTTGATCTGCTGTTTGCGCCGATTATGGCTCCAGTGAATGGGATCTCCTGGATTGGGGAGAAGATTTTGGAGCGGGCGAGTACGGAATTGGATGAGAAGGAAAATTTGAGCAAGCGGCTGTTGGCGCTCCAGTTGGCTTTTGATATGGGCGAGATGGATGAGGCGGACTTTGAGGAGCAGGAGGAGGCTTTGCTGTTGGCAATTCAGGCGATCGAGGTGGAGGATCCGGCTGAGGGGTGAACAGTAGCTGAGGTCTTGCGTAAAGCCAGTTAAACCGCAGAGGCGCAGAGGTGCAGAGAATTATTTACATTGTCTAAAGTTTCAAAATCTAAAATGGGTTGAGTGTTGAATGCTAAGGGTAAGCGCTAGCGTTTGGCACTTTTTTTAGAATGTTTCTTCGGCGAAATATTTGAGTTGACGCGCCATGCGGCGGATGCCCTGCTGTTGGTCTTTGCGGAGGAAGGGGAGCATCATGTGGGTGATCAGTCCGGAGAGGGTTTCCTGGTGGGTGTAGCGGGTGCGATCGCGGTCAATGTCCTGGAGTTCAAAGGTGTGTTCGCTGCGGTATCCCGGTGCGATCGAAACCCAGCGCAGGCAGAAACCGGGCTGGAGGAGGGTGATTTTGGCCTCGAATTCGGTTTCGGCTTCTTCGCCTTGGCGTCTAAAAGAGAGATTGACGGTGCGGCCTTGGGCGAAGGGGCGATCGGGGTCACGGTCGTAGAGAAAGGTATTCCACTGGAGCCAGGTTTCTTTATGGATGAGCGATCGCCAAACGACAGCGCGGGGAGCTTGGATATCGACGGAGGCGTAGAGGCTGGGCATGGCGAGTGGATGGGGAGATGGGGGGATGGGGGGATGGGGGGATGGGGAGAGAATTTAGTTCTGCTCTGCGTCTGGTGTGTCTCTGGGGTTAAGCAGGGAAAAGGGGAAACAGGAAGGATGAGGGCGGGAAAATAAAAGTTGTGGGTGAACGGTTTTTGGTGAGGAAAATGATTTCAATGGGGGAGGAGGTGAGCGGGTCAGGTGTGATCCGTTGCAGACATAGGCTGCTCTTAAAAATTAACTTGACCTTAAACTCGTACAGACTGACGGTAAGATTTTATTCTGTCTTCGTTGTTCTGTCTCAGGCCGTTTTTATCCCAAGGAGTATGGCATTTGCCCTATGGTCAGTCTGACACCCAATCCCAGCTACAGTTTGACAATTCGCTTCCAGATCCCCAACCAGGCGGGAATGCTGGCTAGCGTGACCCAGGCAATTGCCGATGCTGGCGGCAGTATCGGCCAGATTGATTTAATTGAGCGTACCCGCAAAATCCTGGTGCGCGATATTAATGTGGATGCTTACAGTAATGATCATGCCGAGCAAATTGTGGCAGCGGTGAAAGCGCTGCAAGATGTCAAGGTGCTGAGTGTGTACGATCGCACCTTTGCCCTCCATAAAGGCGGCAAAATTAGTGTCCATGCCAAGTTGCCTTTGCATAGCCAGGAGGATCTGGCGATGGCCTATACACCGGGTGTGGGGCGGATTTGTACGGCGATCGCAGAAGCCCCCGAACAGGTGTACAACCTGACGATCAAAGGCAATACCGTGGCGATCGTCACCGACGGCAGCGCAGTGTTGGGCTTGGGCAATTTAGGCCCCGAGGCCGCTTTGCCGGTGATGGAGGGCAAGGCCATGCTGTTCAAGGAATTTGCGGGAATTGATGCGTTTCCGATTTGTTTGGCGACCCAGGACACGGATGCGATCGTGGAGGCGGTGAAGAATATTGCCCCCGTCTTTGGCGGCGTAAATCTGGAGGATATCAGTGCGCCTCGTTGCTTTGAAATTGAGGCTCGCTTGCAGCGTGAACTCCAGATTCCGGTGTTTCACGATGACCAGCACGGCACGGCGGTGGTCAGTTTGGCGGCGCTGTTCAATGCGCTGAAGTGGGTGAAAAAGCCGATTGAGCAGGTGCGGATTGTGATTAACGGGGCGGGGGCGGCGGGGGTGGCGATCGCCCGTCTCCTCAAGAAAGCGGGCGCTAGCACGATTATTATGTGTGACTCACGAGGCATTGTCTCAACCCAACGCGAAGACCTTAACAGCCAGAAGCGCGAGTTTGCAGTTTCCCAAAGTGGAACGCTAGCGGGTGCGATGGTCGGTGCTGATGTGTTTCTGGGAGTCAGTGTACCGGGCGTGGTGACACCGGAGATGGTGCGATCGATGGCCAAAGACCCGATCGTGTTTGCCATGTCGAATCCGATTCCGGAGATTCAGCCGGAGTTAGTGGTCAATGATGTGGCCGTGATGGCGACCGGAAGGAGCGATTACCCGAATCAGATTAATAATGTTTTGGCGTTTCCGGGGATCTTTCGAGGAGCGCTGGACTGTCGAGCTAAGGCGCTGACGACAACGATGTATCTGGAGGCGGCTATGGC
>JALOOP010000471.1 GCA_025454315.1 Oculatellaceae cyanobacterium Prado106 | reverse complement strand
TCATGGATGAAGGATTTGGCGTGAAGCATGAAGGCTGTGAAGCAGAAATGCAATTTTGGAAACGCTGTGTCTCCTTAGAAAATGCAGAGATGCCCTTCTAATCGTTTTTTGCCTCAAGAATTCCTGGCATTGCATTTTACCCATCCACTCATCCACCCATCCACCCATCCACTCCCGACTTCCCTATCAAAAAACTTTTCCTAGCACCAAGCGGCTTATAGCACTGACTTATAACCACTTGCAAATTTGTGTAGGAGCGGTACAATCTGCTAGAAATACTGAAGCGATCTGCAAAGCATTTCATTCTCTGTGATTGCGGATTTGAGTCTCAATACTGCTTTTGGCTCTCTCTTTGGAGGGAAATTAGGCCAAAAAAGCCAATGGAGATTCTTGGATGGTACAATAACGAGGTTTTCTCGTCTGTTCATCTGTTTGGCTCCTCACCAAACTCTGACGTTGATCACGATTTACCAAAGGGACTTATATGACTAAGAAAGCGATTGGATTGTTCTTGGCTCTGGGTATGGCAGCTAGCTTGGTTGCTTGTGGTGGTACTACAACAACTCCGACCGAAAGCCCCGCTGCTTCCCCCTCTCCGACCACTTCTCCCTAGTCATCTGCCCAGCTTCTGCCTTTGTGCATCCTGACTGTTTGTGTCTGTTCATGGCTTGAAATCCGTTTGGACGAGTCGAGTAGACAGATAGGTTAGGAATCTTGGCAAAGTGGCTTTTGATATAGGTTGTGTCCAGGTTACTTCAGGGACGGATACTTCAAAGAGCCTGTTTCCTGATAGTAATCTTCGGTTGAAACATAAGATACAAGGTTTGTGATGGGTGGCTTGTCCACAAAATCAATCCTGACCAGCGATTTGTGCTCTTAACTTCCTTCTTTGGGATTTAAGAATTGAATTCCTTTCAGCACAATTTCTGTTTTTTATCCTTTTTCAGGGTCTGAGTGGAGCATCGGCTTCGCTTAGACCCTGAAAAATTTAGAGCCGTTTTGAGATGCTGTTGCTGCAATTTAGTACTTCTCATTACTGTCGCAAAGCCAGGTTAGCGCTGGGGTTTAAGCGCTTGGATTACCAGGTGGAGAATTTAGCGCCAGGTGCCCATATTCTGAAGCTAAAGCCTTTGACAGGGCTGACGACGGTGCCTGTCCTGTTGCCCCAGGAAGCCAATCAGCCAGATGCGATCGCCGATTCCACCCAGATTTTCCATTACCTAGACCGCTATCAACCCGATCCCCCCCTCTCCCTAGATGACGCTGCACTGAACGCAGAGATGTGGGCGATCGAAGATTGGCTCGACGAAAGCATCGGCATTGCCACCAGGTTTGTTTACTACGACTATCGATCGGGGGAAGGTAAACAAATTGATCCTTCGCTCTCCAGCCAACTGGTAATCCAAGTAGTGCGCTGGCAATACGGCATTGGCAAAGCTCAGGTCGAACTTGCGAAGAGTCGCCTGGATAGTGCCCTGGAATTTCTCAGCCATCGTTGGCAGAAGTCTTATTTGGTGGGCGATCGCATCACTGCCGCCGATCTAGCCGCTGCCGCCTTGCTGAGTCCCTTGGCGCTGATTCCGGTTTATCGCCAAAACTATCCTTGGGTGTTCGATCGCATCCAGGACATTCATCACCACTGTGGAGCCGCACTCCCACCAGGACTCCCTTAATATCCCGAAGGATAATGTCTTAGAAGATATTCTCAGAGAACCATTCAAGTGAGTCATCCCTCTCGTTAGTCCATGATTCAAAATGGGGTACTACTCACCGTAAACGCAAGAATGGGCGCTATGGATTTATCAATGGGTCAATTCATCAATGGGTCATGTCAAGGAAAAACGCAGATCTTACAATGAAGACTCTTGCCTCCTGACTCGACCGACTCCTGCCCGAAACCCAAAGTGGCATTCCTACGTCTCTGTTCATCGTTGACCATTCCAGAAGTATGAAAAAAAGCTGGCCTTTTGTTGGATTAACGGGCTTGCTGTGGGCGATCGCAGGCATTGCCACTCCCGCCTTGCCGCCCTCGCAAGACCCCCCCGAAGAAATTCAACGTACCGAAATTATCACCGAAGCGCGATCGCCCATCGACGGCAAACCTCTAACCGCCGCCCAATACGCCGAACTGCAAGCCCTAATTCAGGCTAGACCGGAGACGATCGCCACCCTCAACCCTGAAGTCCGCCGCATCATCACCCTGCTGCGGCTGCGTCAGGGAATTCGCAGCATCTTCCCTTTTCTGCTGAGATAAATTTTGCTGACATAAGCTGAGATAAACTTTACTGAGCTAAATTCTTCGGATTCGTTGTATCCATGAACCATCGTGCGGCGATCGCCCTCGGCAGTAACCTGGGGAACTCTCATCAAATTTTGGAAGACGCGCTCAAAACTCTAGCGCATCATCCCCAAGTTTCCCTGGAAGCCTGTTCGCCGATTTACCAAACGCCCGCGATTGGGCCGCCCCAACCGGACTATCTCAACTGTTGTGCGATCGTCTCCACCTCACTTGAGCCAGAACCTTTCCTGGCACTGCTGCTGAGCATCGAAACTCAGTTTGGCCGCGAACGCCGCGAACGCTGGGGACCTCGATTACTTGACCTGGATCTCCTGTTATTTGATGATTTGATTATCCATCTACCCGGACTCCAGATTCCCCACCCGCGTATGGGCGATCGCGCCTTTGTGCTGGTGCCGCTGTCCGACATTGCCGCTGACTGGGTAGACCCGGTGTCAGGGTTGGCGATCGTCCAGCTTAAACACCAGGTCGATACCTCCGGCATTCAGCCTTTTCATCCTCTGCATTCCTGAACCTTACCCCGAATTAACCCATGCCCACCGGAAGCGAACCGCCCCAACTGCTCAAGCAAAAACTCTTCTACAAAGGCCGCAAATTCGATTTTGAGGTCGCCCGTCTGCGCTTGCCCAACAAAGCAGAAGGCGATTGGGAATGCGTCCGTCACCCCGGTGGAGCCTTAGCCGTCCCTGTCACCGACGATGGTCGCCTCGTCCTGACCCGGCAATATCGCTTTGCCGCCAAAGGCCGCCTCCTAGAATTCCCCGCAGGCACCATCGAACCCGACGAAGATCCCTTCACCACCATTCAGCGCGAAATCGAAGAAGAAGTCGGCTACCGCGCTCAAGAATGGAAAAATTTGGGCAAGTTTTTCCTGGCTCCGGGCTACTCCGATGAGGTGATTTACGCTTACCTGGCCAAATCTCTAGAGAAGCTGGAAGCACCACCGAATCAGGATGAAGATGAGGATATTGAAGTGGTATTGCTGACTCCGACAGAGTTGGAGCAAGCAATCTTGAACGGGGAAGGAGTCGATGCCAAAACAATTTCGAGTTTCATGTTGGCGCGGCCCTTCCTAGAGGAACTTTAGGCGGAAGGTTCAGAACCTGTTAAAGATTATCAACAGGCACAGTCCAAAGGGGCGAACGGTAGCAGGAGCACTTTCTAGATCATGAACTGACCTCTGAAGTTGAGTTAAGCTAAGTGTTGACACTCCATGTAAGGCTTATGGAACCTAACCTTCCAGTCTCGACTGCAATTGTTACAATGATTGCCCAGAAAGCCTTAGAGAAAACTGGTGAAAAGGTAGGAGAAGCGGTCGCCCAGCGAAGTGCTAGACTTTTTGCTGTCTTAAAAGTCAAATCTCCACAAACGGCTTCTGCCATTGAATCAGCACTTGAACAGCCGCTCGATTACCAGAAAACCATGGTGGAAGTAGAAGCATTGACTGCGACAGATCCTGAATTTGCACGAGCAATTCAAGAACTTGAAGCTGTTTCGTCTGCAAACCTATCAAGCCTCATGAGACTAATTGAGGGAATTTCTGTTGGTCTTTCCCAAGAACTGATGACCCAAGATTCTGTACAATTAACGGCACAAGACTTAGAACAGCACCAGAACGATGAGAGTTTAACTCAAACTATGACTGATGATGCGACCTCTACAGATTCAACCGTGAGTGAAGATTTGCCTGGTCATTTTTGGGATAAAGCCGATCGCACAGCAGTTATCATCGCAGGAGGCGCAGCCTTGGGAGGTGCGATCGCCCAGCTTCCAGGTGCCATCATCGGCGGAACACTAGCCGCAGTATACGGCTGGTACATTAGCTTTTCACCCACTGAATCAGTCCGAAAATCGTAGATGAACCTCAACTTTTTGTACATCTGGCTAGGCACAATGCTATTTGTCATTGTTGCAGCACCGCTAGTCAGAAAAAAAACGTGGAAAGAATGTACCAAACGAACAAGAATATATCGTCGCAGGCTTCGCGCTAGGCAGTGCAATTGCACTCTTCAAAGTCCTACTGAAAGTTGTAACCCAAGAAAATCTACAAACTGAGTTGGATTGGGATGGCACCATTGCACTCTGCATCAGTTCTGGATTGGGGATTTATATTTCTCTAAAAGAAATAATAAAGCTTTTCTAGAAACACACATTGGCATTGTGCGCTTTCCAACGACCAAAGATACAGGTGACACGGCTTGGCACATTGACTCCAGTTTCCCCAGCGAAGACTCAGACCCAAATGATTGTTCAATTTGGCGCGAGAATAAATATTCACGCGATCGCGCCTTGCTGATGCTGTTCTTGTTTTCGGATGTGGATGAGCAGACCGCACCCACTCGGATTCGCTTGGGTTCGCATCTGGAGGTGGCGCGAATTCTTGCCCCTGTTGGAGAACAGGGGTTAACCAATATTGATCTGAGTTCCACCACGAACTGCCCCGAAACATTGGCGACTGGAGCCGCAGGAACCGTTTATCTCTGCCATCCCTTTTTGGTTCACGCAGACCAGATCAATCGGGGTTGCCAACCTCGATTCATGACACAACCCTCGCTTTACCCAGTTGGAGCATTTGAGGAAGCGGAAAAGGCAACGTTTCCTATTAAGAGTATCGACCAGGAAACTTCTGTGATACCCATCGAAGAAGCGGTGTGCAGAGCATTGAGAAAGCCAACCGTAGCAACGGCATAACATAGAAGTTTACCACAATGATCTTTGGAGGCTCTTGTGATACAACCCGACTTCAGTATCATGACCAAGAGTGAACTGAGAGCCTACGTCATTGCTCACCCGGACGATCAGACGGCGTTTTATGCCTTTGTGGATCGATTTACGGCTGAAGCGTCTCCAGAGACTTTTGACATCCCAAACTCAACTGCTGAGATCGAAGCAGTTGACCGATTAATTTGGCAAAAAATAGAGCAACTGAAGGCAGGCTAGATCGTCTAGGAATCATGGCGCATAATGAATTCGTGATGAATTCGTGGAAATGCGATCGCCACCCTTAACCCAACCATCATTGAAAATCATTCTAGATTCTGGGATTTCCCCCTCATTATGAGTTACCCATGACAGATCCCTTGCAGCCCCAATTCACTGAAGTGCTGACTCTGATTCAATCGGCTCAGCAGCGCGTGATGGTTGCCGCTAACCAGGAACTGATCAAGCTGTATTGGAGCATTGGGGAA
>JALOOP010000470.1 GCA_025454315.1 Oculatellaceae cyanobacterium Prado106 | reverse complement strand
CCATTCAGCGTATCATTATCCGCTGAACCAGAAGGAAAGCCGTAGTCTCCATCAAACAGGGTGTCATTACCTGCATCACCATTGACGACATCTGCTCCTTCGCCACCGTAGAGAACATCGTCACCGTTGCCGCCGCTGACTGTGTCATTACCGCTAAAGCCCCAGAGATACTGGTCATTGCCAGCGCTGCCCACGATCGTGTCATTGCCACTTCCGGTTGTGATTTGAGCCCGTTCGATGCTGGTAGCGGCGATCGTTCCTGTTCCCGTTGCCAGATTAATCATGATGTCATCGGTACGACCCGACAGATCGGCAAAGAGGAAGTCGTCTCCTGTTCCACCATCTACCGTGTCATTGCCATCGCCGCTGTAAATATAAATTGTGTCGTCTCCGCTTCCTCCATTGATTGAATCATCTCCCGCCTCTCCATAGAGCGAATCGCTGCCATCATCACCGTTGAGCGTATCGGTTCCATCTCCACCAAACAGACTGTCTGTTCCAGTGCCGCCATTGAGGACATCGTTTCCTCCGTTCCCATACAGGGTGTCATTTCCGCCTAGTCCATTAATAATGTCGTCTAGCTCAGTTCCATTGATGGTGTTGTTGTTATTATTTCCATTAAATGTCGGCATCGTGTTATTCCTGCAATTCAGTAGATTAACGTGAAGGCAGAAGCATTCCTGATTCTCACAGGATCACAGGGTGATCCTTGAACCTATCTCGCCAATGTTTCATGAATGAGAGACATGGCATGTGACAGTCCCCTGACGAAGAAGACTGGAAGCGAAGAAGGATTTTAGGGTCTGCAAAAGCAACAAAAAGTCTGCCGCCATCTCTGGCAGCTTCAAATAAGAGAACCTAGAGATCTACTAGATGTACAAAAGTAGATCTACAAAAGATGCTTCGGCACAAGCTTGAGGTGTGCAGCGATCGCATCTCCTCAAACAAGATTCATAAACTCAATTCGCAAAAAACTCAAATCAACGCTGATGGAGGACTCTTGCTCAGCGCTGGAGGGATATTTTTTGGGGTAATGCACGATCGAAGGGTAAAAATCTGGTAGTAAACCCTATTTCAGTCGATATCAAACTATTTTCTGATTCACAGCGGTAATCATACAAAGGCGTAATTAAGTCCGTCAAGAACTTTCCCTCTAGATTCCTCGGATTTTATTGATTCTTTATAGTGAAACCATAGAAAAGCATTGAAAGTGGAAGAAAATCTTAGAATTCGCAGCTTAATGGAATCTCCGTCTATAATCTCCCATTTCAGCAACTAAGCAGACAATCCGGCCAGGAGCGCTGCGGCTGTGCCTGTCCAGCCGACAATGCCACCCTGTGCCCGTACCATTTCCAGGGTGGATTGTTTGAATTCGGGGAAATAGCTCTCCGTACAGTCCTCGACCAGCAAGCATTCGTAGCCGCGATCGTTGGCTTCCCGCATCGTGGTCTGGACACAGACTTCTGTGGTGACACCTGTGATGATCAAATGGGTGATTCCTTGAGCCTGTAACTGTTCTTGCAAGGGAGTATTGTAGAAGGCTCCTTTCCCTGGTTTGTAGATGACAAATTCGTTGGGCAAGGGCGCGAGTTCTGGAATAATGTCGTTGCCTGCTTCGCCCCGGATGAGGATGCGCCCCATCGGCCCCGCATCGCCGATCGTCAGGGTGGATTTGCCGCGATCGCGCTTCGACACCGGACAATCGGATAAATCGGGCTGATGACATTCCATCGTGTGAAAAACGGGCAATCCTTGATTGCGAAATCCCTGGAGCAGGGTTTGCAGTGTCGGCACAATGGCCTGGAGACGGCTGACATCATTGCCTAGCGCATCCCCAAAGCCTCCGGGTTCGAGGAAGTCGCGCTGCATGTCGATGATGATGAGTGCGATCGCCCGTTGCTCAGTCGGAAGGGGATAGGGGTAGGGCAGGGCAGGGATTTCAGCCATGGGGAAGTCCGGGTGATTGCAGTTTTGCAAATCATACCAGGGTTTTTGGGGGAGGGGAAAGGGGAAAGGGGAAAGGCGAAAGGGGAAAGGGGGGATCTTGGATCTATTTCGTGGAATTGTTCGTGGAATTGATTGATGAGAGAGCGGGAGGAGTTTCTTTGTTCTTTCCCAAAGTTCATTCGCAGATATCCCTTTCGCCTTTTCCCTTTCCCCCTTCGCCCTGGATCCTGACGGCCAGATGCCTCACCGAATCATACTTGGCGGCGGGTGGGG
Organism: Oculatellaceae cyanobacterium Prado106; assembly: GCA_025454315.1. Classification (GTDB taxonomy): domain Bacteria; phylum Cyanobacteriota; class Cyanobacteriia; order Elainellales; family Elainellaceae; genus Prado106. The sequence continues at coordinate 3,273 of JALOOP010000470.1, read as the reverse complement.
AGAAGATGGATCTGAGCAGGAGTTTCCAGGCGCGGTGTTCAAAGTGGGGGGTGGGGGGTGGGTTGGCGGTGGCTAGGCGGTGCCAGATTTTCGCTTCTTCTTGGAGCCAGGAGGAGGTGAATTGGCGACAGAAGCCGTGGTATTTTGTGTTGGCGATGGAGAAGCCGTGTTTGACCAGGATGGCGCGGAGGCTGGCGGGAGTGAAGAAGTTGAGATGGCGAGGGATGTCAGACCAAAGCCAGCCGCCCTGGTAGTCTTGGAAGCCGTGGGATTGGCAGTTGGGGGTTTCGACGATGAATAGGCCACCGGGTTTTATGATTTTTTTGGCGTTGAGGACAGCGGCGTTGATGTCGAGACAATGCTCCAGCACATGGGACATGAGAACAATGTCATATTGCTGCTGCAAAACCTCTGGAGGGAGGGATTCGGCAGTGCCATCAAAGATGTTGGCGATCGCCCGTTTTACGGTTGCTCTGGCTGCTGGATCAGGCTCAACCCCTGTGACCGTAAACCCTTGAGATTGAAACTGCAAGAGGTTGCCACCATCACCGCAGCCGATTTCGCAGAGGGTGAAAGGGTCGTCTTTGAGCAGGGGTTTGAGCAGGGGGAGGACGGCTTGGGGGGTGAGGGGTTCGCCCTTGTCACACCGCCAAGCGAGATGAACCCGGAGCCGATCAAGCCAGGTATCTTTGCGTTGAGCGGGATGGGGTGGGGAGATGTGATCTGGGGCACTGTGGGTGTAGTAGTCGTCTACTTGGTAGAAGCCTGCGACTTGGGCTTTGGAGGGTCTTTCCCAGACTTGGCCATAGGTACAGCGATCGCACCAGTCCACGTTATAGGGCTGGGATTGGGTGGGTTTTCGATAATCACAGGAGATTGAAAATCGCAATACGGTAGGACGACCGCAAATCGGACATTCTCCAAGCTGTTTTGTGTCTGACATGATTTCTCCTACTTCTCCCACTTTCCTAATTTTTCTGGTTTCGGCTGGCGGATGCGATTGACCGGAGGATTGGGTTGGAATTCTCAATTGCTAGTTGAGATCGTTCGTTGAGATCGTTCGTTGAGGCTGTATAGGAGTTTATCCCAAGAGCGCCATCTAAACAATTCCTGGAACTGTTACCAGTTTATGATCCTAGAAGTGATGGTACGGGTTGTTTAACGTGGTTAATTCCATTGCTGAATGCATCAACGATATATTGAAAGCGCTGATTGAACAGTGCTGTTTGAGATGATGTATGTGATGGGCAGTTTTCATTGCCGCAGGTTCTCACAAAAGGGTTCAATGATTTTTTCAAGATAAATCTTTGAACTTTATGCCGATCGCTTATATCTCTATCACCCTGTTTGTCATCAACTTCATAGTCAAGATGCTTCGTAAGAATGTGAATTTCACATTCGCGATCGACTGCTTTGTGGCGATCGCAAGGGGAACATTTGAGCTTTAACGAAACTGTTACTTCTAATACAATTCGCTTCCAGCAAACTGTTACTTCTAATACAGGTTGCTTCTAATACAGGTTGCGATGAGTCAACTAGTCCTGCTTCACCCATCCCTAGATGATGTTAAATTCATCTTATGTAAATGATCATAGAATGAATTGCGAAATCAGTCGTATTCACTAAAACTTTACCAAATACACTGTTCCTGACCTTGTGAGTCATCTTCAATTCCATAGACTTGCAAAGTCTCTACCTAGGTCTAAATCTAAAATCCTTCGGTAGGAGTACCCTGTTGGGTGATGGCGCACTTCATAAACTCGTTTAGAGTTGAAAATATCAGGAAGTTCTACCTGATGTTGTGTTGTTTAATCTTGTCCAGCTAAGAGAAAAGTCTGAAGAAGTAACCCTGAATGGGGAAGATGAAGTCAAGGTCGAGTTAGGCAAGGTCGAGCAGACCCTAGTTGGATTCGTTTCTCTACAGTCCTTATATCAAGGAGAGTCCTATGTTTGCAGTAGTAGCATTGTTTTTGGGTTATGCGATCGCTTGTTCTGTGTTCGTTTCTAAGTTGGATCAATCTGGGGATTTGTCTTAGGTTGATTCCTTGATTTTGGGATGGGAATTGACCGCAGAGACGCAGAGACGCAGAGAGAGGACGCAGAGAGAAAAGGGCGTTGTGCTGAATGTTCTGTGGGATTTTTGGCTCTGGTGGTGGGTTGAGGTGAGTTGGGTTAGCGGTTGGTGAGTTCGGAGATGTCGAGGGTGGGGACGCTGGGGAGTTCGATCGAGAAGCAGATTTCGCTTTCACCGTTTTCGACCCAGATGGTGCCGCCGAGGTAGATCACGAGCTTTTGGACGAGGGCGAGTCCGAGTCCGGTGCCGCCGTGTTTCCAGGGATCGTTGTCGGGGATGCGGTAGAACTTGTCGAAGATGCGATCGAGTTCGCTGTCGGGGATGGGGGTTCCGGTGTTTTTGATGCCGAGACGGAGCGTGGTGGGGGTGATGGGCTGGGCGGAGAGGGTAATGGTGCCTCCGGCGGGGGTGTATTTGCAGGCGTTGTTGAGCAGTTCGGTGAGGATGCGCTCTAGCTTGGATAGGTCGGTTTCGAGCCAGGGCAGGTCGGGCGCAAGGCGGAGGATTAGCATTTGGTCTTGGTCGCGGGTGCGATCGCTAAACCGTTCAGCAATTCTCTGGATGCAGCGCTGGGGATCAACGGGCGATCGCACTAGGGGTTCAGCTCCAGCATCAAGGCGGGATAGGTCGAGCAGGTCATTGATCAGGGTCGTTTCGCGCTGGCATTCGTCGTGCAGGATTTTGAAATATCGGGCGACCTTGGAGCGTTGAGTGGCTTCAATGGAAATCGTGGAGTTTTCACTGGTTCTTTCACCGCTTCTTTCACCGCTTCTTTCACTGGGTCTCTCATTGGCCTGATCGCTGCCCTTCTGAGCGCGGACGGTTTCTGGCCAGGAGATGGCTTCGCTTTGGCGTTTCTCAACGGAGAGTAGGGCGGGCTCGATGTTTCGCAGGGCGATTTCCAGCATCTGCGTGGCCATTTTGATGTTGGACATGGGCGTGCGAAGCTCGTGGGAGACGGTGCTGAGGAAGTCGTCTTTGAGGCGGTTGAGTTTTTCGAGTTCTTTGACTTGGGCTTGGGTGGCCTGGTGCAGGCGGGCTTGACGAATGGCGATCGCCCCCTGATTGACCACCTGTTGCACCAATCGGATTTCTAAGTTGCTGAAGGCTTCTGCTTGCGGTTTGAACAACCAGACATCGCCCAAAACGCGCTCGTTATCGACAATCGGGCAGGCGAGGATCGCGGTTTGCTGATTGAC
>JALOOP010000469.1 GCA_025454315.1 Oculatellaceae cyanobacterium Prado106 | reverse complement strand
TTCTGGACTTCTCCTTTGCTATTCCCCTATCCACTCATCCACCTATCCACCCATCTACCTATCCACGTCCCTGGATTAAGGAGGTTAACGATATGACGGAAGAACAGCCTTCTTTGCTGAAAGCGTCCGAGATTGAGAACATGGCTGAGACTGAGTTTCACCATCCGTTGAATCCCAACTCAGAGATCTATCTGCGGGCTTTGGGGGGTGTGGTTGGGTTTGGGCGAATTGGGGTGGCGATCGCCCGAGTGCCGCCAGGGAAGGAATCTTTCATCTACCATGCCCACCACAATGAAGAGGAGTGGATCTATATCCTCTCGGGTCGAGGGGTGGCGGAGATTGGCGAGAGGGAATATGAGGTGGAGGCTGGAGACTTTATGGGGTTTGGGATTCCTCAGCCGCCGCATCATCTTCGCAATCCATTTCAGGAGGATCTGGTGTATTTGATGGGCGGTGAGAAGGTGCGGTTTGATGTGGGGGTGTTTCCTCGGATTGAGAAACGAGGGATACGAGATGGTGATGCAGCTTATCTTGTGGATGACTCGTCGTTGCAGAATTTCTGGCCTGTGCAGGAACCTGACGCAGGTTAAAGCCCTGAACTAAAGCTCTGAACTAAAACCCTGAACTAAAGCCGAGCGTCATCCCTGCGAGGAGGACAAAGCCGATCCAGACATTTTGCTGGAAGATTTGGCCGTAGAGCGTGGGTTTGGGGGATGGTGTGCGGAGGCGTTGATATTGCCAGCCCCAGCCGAATAGGGCGATGACGAGGGAGAGCCAGAACCAGAGATTTAGCGATAGCATGGCTCCTAATCCGGCCATGAGGGCGGCTGTAGCGGCAAAGAAGAAGCCGACGGCCTGGGCTGAATGACGGCCAAAGAAACGGGCGCTGGAGTTGACACCGACTCGCTCATCGTCTTCTTGGTCGGCCATGGCATACACGGTGTCAAAGCCGAGCGTCCAGAGGACGGTAGCAGCCCAGAGGAGCCAAACGCCCCCGGTCAGGGTTGCGGTGACAGCGCTCCAGCTAATCAGGACGGCAAAGCCCCAGCAGAGGGAAAGGACGAGTTGGGGAACGGGGAAGACGCGCTTGGCGGCAGGGTAGAAGACGATGAAGGGAACGGCTGCAAAACACAGGGCAATACTGAGGGGATTGAGGTAGTAGGTGAGTCCCCAGGCACAGAGGAAGGAGAAGAAGGCAACCCCAATTCCGGTTTTGACGGAGAGTCTGCGGGAGGCCAGAGGGCGATTTTGGGTGCGTTTCACCTGGGGGTCAATGTTGCGATCCCAGAGGTCGTTGACGACGCATCCGGCGGCACTGGTGGCCAAGGTTCCCACTACGATGATCCCCAGCAAGAGCAGCGGGGGTTTCCCTTGAGCGGCCAGGACGGCTGCCCAGAGGGCTGGGATCATCAGGATGAGGCGGCCTGTAGGCTTGTGCCAGCGCAAGAGACGGGCGATCGCCAACCAGGTCGGCTCAGTTCCAGGGTTCCTAGCGGGTTTCCTTGACAACATAGGGATAAGTTGATGGGGATAAATTGAATCTCTCAACGGCAATAGCACTGTCTCTATCCTAAGATGCCTGTTGAAGAAGGGGAAAGGGGAAGGGGAAGGGGGAAAGGCGAAAGGGGGGGGGAGTCAAGGGGAAAGGTGTCGGAGGGAATTTCTCCTGGTACTCTTGTGAATTAATTCATGGGTCGATTTTGTGGATTCATACATGGGTCAATTTAATGAATCCGTCTGGGATTCCCCTTTTCCCTTTCCCCTTTTCCCTTTCCCCTTTTCCCTTTCCCCCTCCTCCCCAAATCAAAAGTATAAAGTTCAACATAAAGTGGGATACTGAATTGAATTATCCTAAGCAGCGTTAATCTACCGCTTGATATACAGTTTCAGACGGTTAAATCCTGGATGATGGGTTAATTCAAGCCGAGATCAATTTGCGGATGGTAGCCAAAACACAAGATCCATTAGGATGAGAGATGCTTGCATCAATAGCTCTGATGGGGATTTGATGGGGGGCTGATGGCGATCGCAACTCCCAAAAGGAATGGGTTTCCCAGGCTCTCTTGGGTTAGGTTCTCTGAAGGTTGCCCGATGTGTCGAAAGGCGACCGTAGAGGGTTCATCTGTGATGGCCTGACCTGCTCTTGGTTCATCCATCTTGGGTTGATCAATTCTTTCTTTGATTGATTAACTTTGATTAACCCGTTTTTTGGCTGAATCCTTGGCTGAACCCTCGGCTGACCCGTTGACCCTAAATCGTTGACTCACTGCCTGCCCAGAAGCGCTATGATGCTGCAACTAGACCTTAAATTCCTTCAACAGAGGATGCCCAAGCCCACACAGCCTGCTGTCATGATTATTGGCGGCGCAGAAGATAAAATTCACGGACGGCAGATTCTCCAGGCTTTCTTCCAGCGCTCTGGGGGAGCAAATGCCACGATCGCCATTATTCCTTCGGCTTCTCGGGAACCGGCGATTATTGGTCATCGCTATCAAAGTATTTTTGAGGAAATGGGAGCCAAGGCGATCGAGGTGTTGGATATCCAAGACCGCGACCACTGTGACAATTCCGCCTGGAATGCCTATGTGGAAAGCTGCACGGGCATCTTCCTGACCGGGGGCGACCAGTTGCGGCTTTGTGGCCTTTTGGCCGAGACACCCTTCATGGAAATTGTCCGGCGACGGGCACAGCAAGGATCGGTGACGCTGGCTGGAACGAGCGCGGGGGCAGCGGTGATGGGGCTGCAAATGATTGCGGGGGGCGGCAGCGGTGAATCGCCGAATCGCTCTCTGGTGGATATGACGACCGGGTTGGGGATTGTGCCGGAGGTGATTGTGGATCAGCACTTCCATAATCGCAATCGGATGGCGCGGTTGATGAGTGCGATCGCCTCCTACCCGGATAAGCTGGGCATTGGCATTGATGAGGACACCTGTGCTTTGTTTGAGCATGATGGCGTGTTTCAGGTGATTGGCAAGGGCACGGTGACGGTGGTTGACCCCGGAGAAGTGTCATTTACCAATTGTCTCAATGTGGAGGCGCATGAGCCGATTAGCATTCACAATCTGCGGGTTCATATTTTGAGTCATGGCGATCGCTACAACTTCCTCGATCGCAATGTGCTGGAACCCATTCTCTGACTTGAGGTTTTCTCCGACTTAAGGTTTTCTCTAACTTGAGCTGCAATTCTCTTGAGAGTTGTTTTTTGCAAATAGGCATGAATACTAGTCCTGTGAGGGGATTGTGATCGATGGGCTATGGTGATTTCTCAGTTGGCGAACCCGGTCGATTAGCCCCAAGGCTCAACGGCTAAGCATGATGACCAATCATTCCTCTAGCTCTATAGGAGTTTGGACGAACAGGACTTGATCAGAGTTGGTTTTCAGCTTTAATCAGCTTCGCGTTTTTAGCTTTATTTGATATTCGATAGGTTTTCTGGGCTCATCTCTCCATCTAAAAGTCATTCCTGAAATCGATTTGGAAGTGTTCGGAAGACAGAGGTCAAGTGGTATGCTCTGTCCGGTGGTTCCACCACTAAATTGAGGAAGTGGGTTGCAGCATAGGGAGTGATTCATCCTTTGATGAATCTTAAATCTAGTTTTATTCCTTCAGATTGTTCACTGTGGACTGTTTGTGGGCTTCTTAAAGGCTGAGACTAGGCTTTTGTGTTTTGCTTCTCATTCTCCTGAATGTCACAATTATTGCTCTGCTACGATAAAAAGGTCAGTGAATTCTGCCATGAAGATTCTTAAAACTCAGACCCTGCGAGGCCCCAATTACTGGAGCATTCGGCACCAGAAGTTAATTGTTCTGCGATTAGATCTAGAAGAACAAGCCGATACCCACACGCATCAAATTTCAGGGTTCTATGAAGGGTTGATCGAAGTCCTGCCCAGCCTGGTCGATCATCGCTGTGCCCAAGGGCTTCGAGGCGGCTTCCTGAAACGGGTTCAGGAGGGGACTTTGATGGGGCATGTGGTAGAGCATGTGGCGTTAGAACTGCAAGCCTTGGCTGGAATGCCGGTGACCTTTGGACGGACGCGGGAGACAACCGCTGCGGGGGTTTACCAGGTGGTGGTGGAATATCTCGACGAGCAGGCAGGTCGCTATGCCACCCGAGCCGCCGTTAGACTTTGCCAGGGTATTCTGACCTCCGGCCACTATCCAGGGGCTGAACTGGAGCAAGATCTCAAAGATCTGAGCAATTTCTGGGCACAGGCTTCGCTGGGTCCCAGTACCGAAAATATTGTCAAAGAAGCCGAAGCGCGGGGGATTCCCTGGATGGCGCTGAATACCCGTGCCATGATTCAGTTTGGCCATGGGGTGCATCAAAAGCGCATTCAGGCGACGCTGACCAGTCGGACTGGAATTTTGGGCGTGGAGTTGGCCTGTGATAAGGAAGGCACCAAGCGCATTCTGCGAGAAGCTGGCGTTCCGGTTCCTCGGGGTACGGTGATCCATTATTTAGATGAGTTGGAACAGGCGATCGCCGATGTGGGCGGCTTCCCCATTGTGATTAAGCCCTTGGATGGCAACCACGGACGTGGGATCACCATTAATATCAATTCGCTGAAGCTGGCGGAAGAAGCCTATGATGCGGCCAAGGCGGTTGCGAAGGGCGTGATTGTCGAACGCTACTATGTTGGGCGGGATCATCGGGTTCTGGTGATTGATGGCAAGGTGGTGGCGGTGGCGGAACGGGTTCCGGCGCATGTGGTGGGCGATGGCCAATCGACGATCGCCGAACTGATCGAAATCACCAACCGCGATCCCCGCCGAGGTCAAGGTCACGACAATATCCTGACCCGGATTGAACTCGATCGCACCTCCTGGGAATTGCTCGATCGCCAGGGCTACACGCTGGATACGGTATTGCAAGCCCATGAGGTTTGCTATCTGCGGGCGACGGCGAATTTGAGTACGGGAGGCGTGGCAATCGATCGCACCGATGAAATCCACCCTGAAAATATTTGGTTAGCGCAGCGAGTCGCCAAGATCATTGGCCTGGATATTGCTGGATTGGATTTTGTCACTTCTGACATCAGTCGTCCCATGCATGAAGTGGATGGCGTGATTGTGGAAGTGAATGCGGCTCCTGGGTTTAGAATGCACTTCTGCCCCAGTGAGGGCATTCCTCGCAACGTGGCTGAACCCGTGTTGAATATGCTCTTTCCGCCGGGAGCGCCCAGCCGAATTCCAATTCTGGCCGTCACAGGCACCAACGGCAAAACCACGACGACCCGACTACTGGCTCACATTTTCAAGCAAACGCAACAAGTCGTGGGCTATACCACCACCGATGGCATTTACATTGGTGATTATCTGGTGGAGAAGGGCGACACGACGGGGCCGCAGAGCGCCCAGGTGATTTTGCAAGATCCCACGGTGGAAGTGGCGGTTTTGGAAACGGCGCGAGGGGGGATTCTGCGATCGGGTCTGGGATTCACCGCCTGCGATGTGGGCGTGGTGCTGAATGTGGCCGCCGATCACCTGGGGATT
>JALOOP010000468.1 GCA_025454315.1 Oculatellaceae cyanobacterium Prado106 | reverse complement strand
CATCTATCAAGACCCTGAAATGGCTTCGCTCCGGACTCGCCCGCGAATGAATTGCGGACTAATCTGCAAAACCCATTAAAATGGGTTGAAAGGCATGTCCAGATAGCTTTCCAGCCTCCGCAGTCCATTTCAATGGACTTTGGTCTAATAGCCCGTGATTCATCTACGGGCGGGCTGGAAACGAAGCCGACCCGAGCGCTCTGAATTCGCCGGCAGTATCAAATTTGGGGGATTTAGGGGGCGAAAACCTCGCAGCGAAGCCGATCGCAGACTCATGTGTCCAGAGCCACTCTTCTTGTCTACTAAGCCTCTGCGGTTGAACTAGGATTCGGCTTTTTCCTTCTAAATGCAATCGGAGTGCCCCCACAAGGGCGGCACTCCGAAGGTTCAATGGAGTTGAGTCACGAATTCTACACAACCAGGATGTCGCTGGCGGAGAGATTGGTGGCGGCGGTGCCGTTGAGGACGGCGAAGTTGCCGTTGCCGTCGCTGGTGCCGAAGCCTGCGGCGGTGCCGTTGGGGTTGTAGAACAGGGTGTTGGAGCCGCGACTGAAGACGATGCGGGCGGCGTTGATGGCGGCCTGGTCGTTGTTGGCCACGGACTGGAACTCACTGGCACTTAGGATCGATCCGGCGGCAGTGCTGAGGCTAAAGGTTTGGCGGGAGAGAACGATGAAGTCGTTGCCTCGGACAAAATCGGTGATGGTGTCTACGCCCAGTTCGGCAAAGTTGAAGGCGGCTCCGTTGCCGAAGGTGAAGTTGTCGAGGCCATCGCCGCCGGTGAGGGTGTCGTTGCCTGCGCCACCGATTAATTCATCGTTGCCTGCACCGCCGCTCAGGGTATTGTTGCTGGCGTTGCCGACGATGCGGTTGGCCAGGTCGTTGCCAGTGCCGTTGATGGCGGTTCCGGTGAGGATGAGGTTTTCAAAGTTGGCACCCAGAGAAAAATCGACTGAGGCTTCGACGACATCGATGCCCTGGTTTTCGGCTTCGATCAGGCGATCGCTCGTATTATCCACCAGATAGCGATCGTTCCCAGCACCGCCGGACATAAAGTCGCTGCCTTCGCCGCCGTCCAGGATGTCGTTTCCGGCTTCCCCGAAGAGGCGATCGTCACCACCGAGGCCGCTGAGGGTGTTGTTGCCGGTGTTGCCAGTAATGGTATTGGTGAAGCGGTTTCCGGTGCCGTTGATGTTGTCGGTGCCCGTGAGGGTGAGTTCTTCGAGTTGGGCGGTGAGCTTGAAGCTGACGGAGGCTTGAACCCGGTCGAAGCCTTGGTCGCGGCGTTCGATGATGCGATCGCCCACATTGTCTACAAAATAGGTATCGTCGCCCAGACCACCGGCCATCTGGTCTGCACCTCGGCCTCCATTGAGGATATCGGTGCCCGCGCCGCCCCGGAGGATGTCTTGACCTTCGCCGCCCTGGAGGGTATCGTCGCCGTCGCCGCCTTCTAGGGTGTCGTCACCGTTGCCGCCCCGCAGCAGGTCATTGCCATTGCCACCGTCGAGCAAATCTTCTCCGGCCAGTCCCCGCAAACGGTCATTCCCGACTAGGCCAAAAATTTCATCGTCGTCTGAGGTGCCCCTCAGAATATCATCGCCGTTTGTTCCACGAATCCGTGCCATGGGTAGACCCTCTCCAAAGAGAAAACATTATAGTGAGCTTCTGAAAGGGCGATCGGTTCACAGGATTCTGCCCGTTTCGAGAAGTGATAGGGATGAAGACTCTGCTGACGGATAGGAAGTTTCCGGTGGGGAATTTGGAAATTTAAAACGCAGAGACGCAGAGACGCAGAGAGAGTTGGCAGAAAGAATTTGTAGAGAGAGTTGGTAGAGAGAGTTCTTTGGGGTTGATCGGGTTGGGAGAGAGAATTGGGGAATTGGGCGGAACAGAAATTTGATTTAGACTGCCCCTTCCCAATTTGTCGAATCTCGTTAAAATGAATCTTTGTAAATAAATGTTGATCTGTGTCGATCTGATTCACGGATTGGCAGGATCGCAAATTGCTTTGAAGCTGGATGAAATTGAAGCGAGCCGAGTGTTCACTGATACTCTGTATGTTTTCTGTATGTTTAGCCAGCATGTCCAGCCAGCAATGCCCCATCATTCATTGCAATAGACAGAGAGGATAAACCGTGGCAGTCGAAACGATTGAACAGCGTTCTACAGTCCGCAAGCTAGCTCCCCGGTATCGGGTTCTTTTGCATAACGACGACTTCAACTCAATGGAGTATGTCACGCAGGTTTTGATGCAGACCGTTGCGGGCATGACCCAACCCCAGGCCGTGAGCATCATGATGGAAGCTCATACGAATGGGCTGGCTTTGGTGATTGCCTGTGCCCAGGAACATGCCGAGTTTTACTGCGAAACTCTAAAAAATAATGGCCTGACTAGCACGATTGAACCAGATGAATAGCCTTTGTTGATGGGGAAGGGTGATGCGGAGGTTAATGCGGGAGTGGATGTGGGGGTGGATGTGAGGGGCGATCGCAAATCTCCAGTCGAACACTTCTACCCGAATTGATTCCCCAGAACAGACCTGGTACAGTAACCGAAGTTACCGTAGCCCCCTACTCCCCCCCTCCAGGTTGAACAATTTGAAAGCGAAATTTGCGGCTTTAGCGAAATATCCAGCGCCACTGAGAATTTTGGCGTTTCTTTTGGTGTTGCTGGTCATTTGGTTGCCCGTTGCGGCTCCGATCGCCCTTCTCATCCCGGATCAAAATTGGGTCACGCTGTTGACCATGCCGCTGCTGTTTGTCGAATTTTTGGCGCTGATTCGGCTGTGGGGCAAGTGGGTGCATCAGGAGAATCGCATTTTGCAGCGCTATGGCCTGGTGGGGTCACGGCAAAATGGCCGGGAATGCCTCCAGGGATTGGGCATTGGCTGGTTGAGTCTGATGCTGCTGTTTGTGGTGCAGAGTGGTCTGGGCTGGATTGTCTGGAGAGCGCCTTCGGGTGCCCTGCTGCGTCATATTTTCATTGGGTTGATTGTCGGCCTGGGCGTTGGCTTTGCCGAGGAGCTGGTGTTTCGGGGCTGGATGCTGGATGAGTTGCAGCGGGACTATTTGCCGATGACTGCGCTCTGGAGCAATAGTCTGATTTTTTCGGGGCTGCACTTTATTCGACCGCTGCCCGAAGTTTTGCAGAGTCTGCCTCAGTTTTTTGGGTTGGTGCTGCTGGGACTGACTCTAGTCTGGGCTAAGCAATCGACTCGCAGCCGGATCTGGTCTGCTAGCTCGCTGTCTCACCATCAGGGACGGTTGGGACTGCCGATTGGGCTGCACGCGGGGTTGGTCTGGGGCTATTACATTGTCAATGTGGGTCAACTCGTCGAATACTCGGGACGGGTGCCGGAATGGTTGACGGGGATCAATCGTAATCCTCTGGCAGGGATGATGGGGCTTTTGTTTTTGGGGGCGATCGCACTTTATATGAGGTGGCGATCGGTGCAGGCTCAGGTGAGTTGAGGGGGGAAGGGGGAAAGGGGAAGGGGGAAAGGGGAAAGGAAGCTCATTGTTCTTTTCTTTGGCTACTGCTCGTTGACAAACTGCTCCTTGACAACAAGCTGCCTTGAACAGACCTAGTTTAGGTGGTGCTGCCCTCCTGGATTTCTTGCGCTGCTTGCTTTGGGGGAGCCGAGCTATTTCAGGTGCTTGAGGGATGGGATTTGATGGAGTGGATGATGTACGGCGATCGCAACCATAGAGCTTTTTAATAGTTTTAATAGAACGATGGAACTTTGGGATGCAACGTTGATGCTTAGCGATCGCAACCACAGAGCTTCCCAATGGAACGATGGAACTTTGGGATGCAACGTTGATGCTTAGCGATCGCAACCATGTAGTTTTTCAATGGAACGATGAAACTTTAGGGTGGATCGTTGATACTCGACGGTAGGAACGATGGAACTCTGGGGTAGAACATTGATACTCAGCGGTAGGAACGATGGAACTCTGGGGTGGATCGTTGATACTCGACGGTAGGAACGATGGAGCTTTGAGGTGGAACGATGGAGCCTTGGAGTGGAACGTTGATACCCAGCAGTAGGAACGATGGAGCTTTGAGGTGGAACGTTGATACCCGAGGGTAGAACCGATGGAGCTTTGGGGTGGAACGTTGATACCTGACGGTAGGGACGATGGAGCTTCGGAAAGAACCCTGATTTCAAAAGAGACGATCGCCCTCCTGCTTAAAAGACTCAGCGCTGATCGATTCGGTAGGTACTCTGTAAGCAGCAAGCTGTCCTTTCATCCCATGCCCCCACGAGCGGCTGGGAAATCTGCCAGCAGTCAGGATTGGGGAGTGTAAGCTGCAAAAGCGCAGTTCTCAATCTGAGGGGATAGCCATAATGAGGGGATGGTTAAGAAGTGTGTCCTGATTGCCTCTGGATTGAGCCGATTGACTGGAAGAAAGGATGGGTTGGTCTGGGGGGTTGCTATCTCTGTCTTCAGATAAATTGACAGTTGAGGGATTTGTCTGATTTGGGGCGATCGCCTAGTAGATGAAATCTCTGCTTCTCTGCTATCGTATCGAGTACCCGGCATGGTTGAGGGATCACAAAGTTTGGTTTAAAGAGCGCGAGTCGAACATCCTGGACTGTTCTCTTTAAACTGCATCATGCTAGTCCTAAAGCTGCCGCTGTATCCTCTTCTTTTTTCCGCTCATGGCCAACAAAACTGCCTCCAATTCCCTTCCTCCTGCGGTCAAACGAGTCGCGGAGGCGTTTCGCTTAACCGGATGGATTAGCTTTTGGGCACAGCTTGTACTGGCGATTATTTCGGCGATCGTCATCCTGTTTGCGGGAGCGAACGTGGGCGGCGGCGCGGCGGCGGGTCAGGCAGGCGCGGTTGCTGCAAACCCTGGTACGGGTGGAGGATTATTCTTTGCGGTCTTGGGACTGATCGCCTTATTTGCTGGCGCATATTGGGCGTTTAGCTATACCCGTTTGGCACGACGCTTAAAAACCCCGGATGCTCAGGTGCGTCCCAAGCGGGGAGATGCCATTAAGGCGCTGCGAATTGGGCTGTTGATTAATTTGAGTGGGATGCTGCTGACGATTTTGGGGGCACAGGCGATCGTCGGTTCCCTGCTGATCAAATCCTTGGCACAGGTCGGCGGCATTTTCTCAGGCAACCTTTCCCGCTTTGTCACACCGCTGGATGTCTTTGTCGTCCAAGCCAATACCAACACGATTTTGGCGCATTTCATTGCGGTGATTGCGACGCTTTGGTTGATTCAGGTGATGAATCGGCAAGGATGATAGATAGGGGAAAGGGGAAAGGGGAAAGGGGAAAGGGAGAACATTGAGTTGAATCTTCGGAGAAATCCTGGAAGGAATCTTTGAAGGAATCCTGGAAGAAATCTTTGAAGGAACCCTGGAAGAAATCTTTGAAGGCATTTCTGAAAGCATTCAAGAGAATCTCTGCCTCTCCTCCAAAGACACACTTCACCAAAACAGCCCAAGATCCCCCTTTCCCCTTTTCCCTTTCCCCTTTCGCCCTATTCCCTACTCCCCACTCCC
>JALOOP010000467.1 GCA_025454315.1 Oculatellaceae cyanobacterium Prado106 | reverse complement strand
TAGGGGTCAACGTCTTCCACGGGATGAGCTTTTGACTCTCTTACCTTACCCTGTTCTCACCCCCCTGAATAGGCAAAAGTCATAATGAGAATTGCTGATACTTAAAACGCGATCGCCCACTCCCTATCTAATTAGAATGAGTCCAGATCTGCGATTAGAACCGTTCCACCTCGGGAAATGAATTACCGCCTGTCACCCGCGCCGCTTCTCCACAGGTGCGCGGCGTTGGAAAAATCTTACCGGGGTTGGCCAAGCCTTTCGGGTTAAACACCTGACGAATCCACTGCATCGTTTCCAGATCCGTGTCGCTGAACATCTCCGGCATGTAGCAACGCTTGTCCGCTCCAATGCCATGCTCTCCCGAAATACTACCGCCCACGGCCACACATAGCTTGAGAATGTCTCCGCCCAAGGCTTCCACTTCCTCTAGCTGTCCGGGAATGGAGTTGTTGTAGAGAATCAGCGGATGCAAATTGCCATCTCCGGCATGAAACACATTGGCCACTTTATAACCATGCTTTTGGCTCAGCACCTCGATTTCGCGCAGCACATCCTGGAGCTTGGTGCGGGGAATGACACCATCTTGCACATAGTAGTCTGGGCTGATTTTGCCCATAGCCGCGAAGGCAGCTTTGCGACCTTTCCAGAGTGTCAGTCGCTCCTGGGGATCGGTGGCGGTGGTGAGCGATCGCGCCCCATTTTGCCGACAAATCGCCTCAACCTTAGCGCTATTGGCCGCCACTTCAGCCTCTAAGCCATCAATTTCAATCAGCAAAATCGCCGCTGCATCGCGCGGATAACAATTGGTGGCCACCACATCTTCCACCGCATTGATACTAAAGTTGTCCATCATTTCCATGCCGCCGGGAATGATGCCTGCACCAATAATGTCAGACACGGCCTGTCCTGCCGCCTCCACGCTAGTAAAATCGGCCAACAGTACCTGAATCGCTTCAGGCGTTTTAAGAATTCGCAGGGTAATTTCTGTGGCAATGCCCAAGGTGCCTTCCGAACCTACAAAGATCCCGGTCAGGTCATATCCTGGCATTTCTGGGACTTTGCCCCCCACATCGACGATCGCCCCATTCGGCAACACCAGCTTCAGCCCCAGCACATGGTTCGTCGTCACCCCATACTTGAGGCAATGCACACCCCCCGAATTCTCCGCCACATTGCCCCCAATCGAGCAAATAATTTGGCTAGACGGGTCAGGCGCATAGTAAAATCCGGCTCCCGAAACCGCCTGGGTGACCCAGTTGTTGATGACTCCAGGCTGGACAACCACGCGCTGATTTTCCAGGTCAATCTCCAGAATTTGCTTCATTAAGGCAGTCACAATCAGCACACAGTCTTCCACAGGCAACGCGCCCCCCGAAAGCCCGGTTCCTGCGCCTCGGGCGACAAAGGGGACTTGATGGCGATCGCAAATCTTCACCAATGCCGCCACCTGCTCTGTCGTGCGCGGCAACAGCACCACCGCCGGACGCTGCCGATAGCTCGTCAACCCATCACACTCATAGACCAACAGTTCTTCCCGGCGCTTCACCACCCCATTTTTGCCCAGAACTTGTTCAAAGTCCCGAATAACCGATTGCCAATCCCGCTGAGCCAAACCTTGAGGAGCATCTGTGGTAACCATAAAGCCTTGTAGGGTAAGAAGATGGAAGCCTAAACTGAGCATATCACCCGTAACTTAGGTCGTGATCAAGGCAATCTCAATGACTTCTTCCTCGGGTTGGCTAACCTCTGCCCGCAATCCTGGCCCAAAGAACTTTTCAATTTTTTCCTGCTTCTGCTGCCAGGTCGCCAACTCCATCAACGGCGAATCAAACTCCAGCACCAGCGTATAGGCACCATTGCGATCCTCCTCTCGCAATCCCTGGAGAATCGGGCTTTCCTCGTCCGTGGGACTCAGCCCCAAGTGACTAAGGGAGGTATCGAGGTGGCGCTTTTGGCCGTAGCGGTAGCGGGTGACATCCTTGCGAATCTGGTTTTGGGTTTCGGTGGCTTGAGTTTCCCGGAGCGCCAGCACTTTGTCTTCAGTGGGCTGGGTGAAGGGGACAGGCGTGAGTTCCGAGGCCGTCAGCGCCAGCCCACCCAGCAGAATCGGAATGCCATAGAAGAACCCAATTAAATTCAACGTTGCGCTTTGGGTGGCGTAGGCAACAAAGCCCATCACGGTCAAAATGCCGCCAACCACTAGACCAACCTTTCCTAAAGAAATTTTTCCTAACATAGTCAATGGGTGAAGCGCTCTGCTTAATAAATTGGATGATGTCTACTCCTTATCTTTACATTGTCTGGCAACGTTCTGGCCATGATCTAGCGATGATCTGGCATGTTGTGGCAATGTTCTAGCGATCATCTAGCCGCAATCTGGCAATAATCTGGTAGTGATTTGGCAATGATCTGGCAATGTTCTAAGGCAAGGATGCCAGAAATTGACGGAACACAAGGCGGTCAATCTGCTAGTGTTTTCTGAGAAGTTGTCCGCATTAACCCAGGTTCTCCTTCCGAGAATCTCCCTGTAGAAGCCTTCATCCGCATTATTTGGAGCCACTATGTCAGACCCCATCTTTGATCCTCAAAGTCTCAGAGAACGGTTTAAGCTCATCGAAAGCAAGCGCGACTCTCTGGTACGGCTACTTGAACAGCCTGACTTGGGTACCTTGCGAATCGATGTGAATCAGGCGATCGAAGAAATTGACGATCTGATTGATGAATTTAACCGCACTTTTCCCGCAGGCGAGTAATAGACTGGATAAGGAGTTTTTTTGGTTGACCTTGACCTAGCCTCAAGGTGCCAAACTCCACCCATAAAACTTGTTTAAGGAAAAGCTTGATTTATGACGAAGACTTACTCTGTTGAATTTCACCACCAGGGCAACACCCACACGCTCAATGTGGCCGAAAACCAAACAATCCTGTCCGCCGCTAACGCAGCCGGAATAGAACTCCCTTCCTCCTGCAACGCCGGAGTCTGCACCACCTGTGCCGCCCAAATCCTGGAAGGCACCGTAGACCAAAGCGAAGGCATGGGCGTTAGCCCCGAACTCCAGGAACAGGGCTTTGCTCTCCTCTGTGTCTCTTATCCCCGATCGGACTTGAAGATTGAAACTGACCAGGAAGACCGGGTTTATTATTTGCAGTTTGGTCAGTTCCAGCAAGCCAAGAAGTAGAAGGTGGATGGGTGGATGGGTGGATGGGTGTTGCAGAGGATGCCTTTTCTTAAACACAGGAAACTCTATCAGGGAAGCATTCTACATCCCTTGATCAGGCTATCCCTCCTCACCCATCCACCCATCCACTCTGTTACCCATCCACTCCCCACTCCCCACTCCCCCTCCATGGAACTGGTGACTCAATTTATTCAGATTGAGGTTGAGATGACGGGTGCGATCGCCCATCTCCAGCCCAGAATTTTGCATCAACTTCAACAATACGGCCAACCTCTACGCTGGGCGATTGTAGCGGTGGATGGCGATCGCCAACAGGTCAAAGTAGAAGCCGTGGTGCTAAGCCAGGGGGCAACGACGATCGAACCATGAGCAGGACTCAACAAACTTCTTATTCGCAGCATCCCCCCTATACGGTGATGTTGATTGTGCCGACGGGGGTGGGGGCGGCGATCGGCGGCTATGCGGGAGATGCAATGCCCGTGGCGCGATCGGTGGCTCAGGTCGCAGATTGTTTGATTACCCATCCCAATGTCCTCAACGGCGCACAGCTTTACTGGCCGATTCCCAATGCCCTCTATGTCGAAGGCTATGGGCTAGATCAATTTGCGGCGGGGCAGTGGGGACTGCGTCCGGTGACACAGAATCGGGTGGGGATTGTTTTTGATCAGGGCGTTGAAGCGGATCTGCGGTTGCGTCATTTGCAGGTCGCGGATGCGACTCGGGCCACACTGGGGCTAACCCTCACCGATTATGTCGTCACCGATGCGCCTTTGGGCGTGGAACTGCGGACGGCAGCATCGGGCGCGACCTGGGGCACGATTCAAAATCCGGGTACCTTGCTGAGGGCGGTGGAGAAGCTGATTCGAGTGGGTGGGGCGGAGGCGATCGCAATTGTCGCTCGGTTCCCCGATGACATGGGCAGCGAGGCTCTGCAACAGTACCGTCAAGGACAGGGCGTTGACCCATTGGCGGGGGCAGAGGCTGTCATTAGTCATTTAATTGTCAAAACCTTCCAAGTGCCCTGTGCCCATGCCCCGGCGCTCCTGCCCTTGCCGTTGGATGCCAGTTTGTCCCCGCGATCGGCAGCAGAAGAACTGGGCTATACCTTTTTGCCCTGTGTTCTGGTGGGTCTGAGTCGTGCGCCGCAGTTGATTCCTCATCCAGCAGCCCAGCAGCAGCCAGGAGAGATTTGGGCGAATCAGGTGGATACCCTGATTGTGCCAGCAACTGCGTGTGGTGGTAGTGCGGTCTTGAGTCTGAGTCAATCGAATACGCAAATCATTGCTGTGCAGGAGAACCAAACTCGCCTTCAGGTAACGCCGGAAGCTTTGGGAATCAGGGCGATCGCCGTCAACTCCTATCTTGAAGCATTAGGAATTTTGGTGGCGCATCGTGCCGGGGTTCAGCCAGCGGCCTTACGTCCGGGTATTTCTTCGTTGAAAGAGCTGTAGTATTCGCTACGAGAATGTTCTCAAATGGACTGCATTTAACTGAGGCGATCGCAATCCCCCAAAGGATAAGATCTGGCCAGCCGTGAAAACGCTTTCTGGCCTGGGTACCTTAAGGGCGATTTTACCGTACCCATCAGGACATCATCTCCGTTAAGAGCTATGGCAAATTTCGATTGGTTGGATTCATTTGAGTTTGAGGCAGAAACAGTTCAATATAGTTCAAAAAACGCGCTAGCCCTAGCCAAGCTTTCCTGGCTGGTCTATTTCAACAAAGATTTAGTTCGAGAAGCCCTACGAAAATTAAAGTTCGTCCATTTTCGCTTCTTTGATTTGGGTGCAACACAAGCCTTTATCGCCGCAGATGAACAAAAAATTATCCTAGTGTTTCGCGGCACCGACTCCATGCGCGACTGGCTCGGCAACTTTGACATTGACCTGGTGGGTGGACCCATGGGCGGCAGAGTCCATGAAGGCTTTTCATTAGCTCTCAGCCTCATCTGGAAAGACATTCAGCTTACCCTAGAAGCCCTGAAACCGAAGCAAGTACTGACCAAATCAGAGTTAACCGACGGCACCCGCAAAGAAGTCAAAGCCCCCTCGATTTGGATTACAGGTCATAGCCTCGGCGGTGCCCTCGCCACCCTCTCAGCGGCTCGACTGCGGGAAAAAGACCAGATGGTGCATGGACTCTACACCTTTGGGTCGCCTCGGGTGGGCGATCGCGAGTTCCAGGAAGAATTCAACGGCGACTTCCGCTCCCGCGCCTTCCGCTTCGTCAACAAAAACGATGCCGTCACCCGCATCCCCCTCAGAGCCTTATACTACAGCCATGTCGGTCAACTGATGTACGTTGACGAAAACGACCATATCCACACCGACCCCTCCTTCTGGTACCGCTTCGTCGATGGC
>JALOOP010000073.1 GCA_025454315.1 Oculatellaceae cyanobacterium Prado106 | reverse complement strand
TGTTGGCGCAGTCTCCCACCCCTTCGCCATCGCCGACGGTGGTCGGCAATCAGGTCGTAGCGCTGGGACGATTGCAGCCCCAGGGAGAGGTCATTAAAATTTCGGTGGCCAATGCTCAAGATAGTCGGGTGAATCAGATTTTGGTGAAGGAGGGCGATCGCGTTCAGGCGAATCAGGTGATTGCGATTTTGCAGGGGCGCGATCGCTTGGAACAGCAGTTGCGTGAAGCTGAAGCGAATGTAGCGATTAAACAAGCGCAGTTGCAGAAAATTCGAGAAGGGGAAGCCAAGACGGCTGAAATTGTGGCGCAACAAGCTGCTGTGACTGAATTAGAAGCTCAATTGCAAACCGAAGTGCCGCAGAGACAGGCGGCGATCGCCGAAGCCCGTGCAATTCTCCAAAATGCGACTCTGACCTTTCAACGTAATCGATCGCTGGTTCAGGAAGGCGCATTGCAACAGGCCGAACTCGACAATGCTCAGGAAGCCCTGGAAAAGGCAAAAGCCGCCCTCGATACGCGACGGGCTGAACTTGCGAATACTGAAGCTACCTTGAAAGCTCAAATTAGCCGATCGCAGGCCACTCTAGCCCAACTCCAGGAAGTCCGCCCGGTGGACTTGCAGATTGCTCAAGCTGAATTAACCCAGGCTGAAATCCAGGTGGAACAACGCCGCGCAGAATTAGATGATGCTCTGGTGAGAGTTCCTGTTGCGGGACAAATTTTACGGATCAATACGCGGGTTGGGGAACAGGTGAATACACAGGAGGGCATTGCGGAACTAGGACAAACGAAACAGATGTATGCGATCGCCGAAGTTTACGAAACCGACATCACCCGAGTCGAAGCAGGACAAACGGCTAAAATTACTAGCGAATACGGTGGATTCAAAGGTGAAATGAACGGCACCGTGGAACAAATTGCCCTACAAATTGGCAAAGCCCAGCTTAACCAGGATCAACAAAATCCTTCCACCGATGTCAACGCGCGGGTGGTCGAGGTCAAAATTCGTCTGAACCCAGCCGCCAGCGAAAAAGTCGCCATGCTCACCGGAATGCAAGTCCGCATCAAAATTGCTGCCACACCATGAAGAAACTCCCTCTCCTCCAGCGGTTTAATCTACCGATTGACACGCCTCTGTCCTGGTCACAGCTTTCCCACCAAAAGGTACGGCTGGCGGTCGCCACCATGGGAGTTTGTTTTGCCAATATTCTCATGTTCACTCAGCTTGGCCTCAAAGCCCTTTTATCCGACGGCACCACCACGCTGCATGAGAATCTTTCCGGCGATATCATTCTCTTTTCTTCCTTCAGTCCCTCGCTGCAATTTGGCCTCACCTTTCCCCGCGCCTATCTGATCCAGGCCGCTGCCGTAGATGGCGTGGAGTCTGCCAGCCCCCTCTACATTGGCATTGCCACCTGGGTCAATCCCAAGGAAATTCAAAATCCCCTGACCGCACCCACCCAGGTCGAAGGGATGCCTGATTCAGGCACCGATATCTTTGGTAACCAGGTCAGAATCATTGCCTTTAACCCGGCTCAGCCCGTTCTCAATTTGCCCGAAGTTAACCAGCAACTCGATCGCCTGGGTGCGGCCAACTCGGTGTTGTTCGATCGCCTCGGTCAGGCCACGCTGGGGGAAGTGCCGCTGCTGTTGAGCCAATCCCCCGAAGTCGCTACCGTCATGGGCAATCGTCGCGCCAATGTGGTCGGTCTGTTCAGCATGGGCAGCACCGTCTTTGAAAAAGGCAATGTGATCATGAGTGACTGGAACTATGCTCAGCGCGACCATAATCTGAACAAGGTCACCATTGGTATTCTCCGCGTCACCCCCGGTGTCGATCCGCTGACGGTCAAAGCCAGCCTCCGCGCCAGCCTCCCCAAGGAAGTGGACGTGTATACCCGCGAAGAATTTGTCCAGCGAGAAAAAGACTACCAAGCTTCCGAACCCAACGGCGTGATCCTCAACTTTGGTGCCATTGTCGGCTTCGTCGTGGGCATCATCATTGTCTACCAAGTCCTCTACGCCGACATCAACGATCACCTCTCCGAATACGCCACCCTCAAAGCGATGGGCTATAGCGATCGCGCCCTCCTCTTCGTGGTTCTCCAAGAAGGCATCATCCTCGCTGTCCTCGGCTTCATCCCCGGCTTCATCACCTCCATCGGCATCTACCAACTCCTCACCGTTCTCACCCGCATTCCCCTCGCCATGAAAGCCAGTGTTGCGATTCAGGTGTTCCTCTTGACGCTAATCATGTGTGTGGTTTCGGGAGCGATCGCCACTAGTCGGTTACGTTCCGCCGATCCCGCTGATGTGTTTTAGGAGGGGCGAAAGGGGAAAGGGAAAAGGGGAAAGGAGGGATTTTGATCTCTCCCCCATAACCCTCGCCTTTCCCCCTTCCCCTTTCGCCCTTGGCCTTTCGCCTTTCGCCTTTCGCCTTTCGCCTTTCGCCTTTCCCCTTTCGCCTTTCCCCTTTCCCTTCCCCCTTCCCCCCATGCCCTCCACCGTCACCATTCAAAACCTCAACCACGCCTACGGCAAAGGGTCGCTGCAAAAGCCTGTTCTCACGGATATTCAGTTGAACATTGAGCCGGGTGAAATTGTCATTCTCACAGGGCCGTCCGGGAGTGGGAAGACGACATTGTTGACCTTGATGGGGGGATTGCGATCGGTGCAGGAAGGCAGTCTGAAAATCCTAGACCAGGAGTTGCAGGGAGCGAAGAAACCCCAGATGACTCAGGTTCGCAACCAGATTGGCTTTATCTTTCAGCACCACAATTTGCTGAAGTGTTTGACGGCCTATGGCAATGTTCGCATGTCCCTGAAGCTGCACCCCGAAATTCCTCGGCAGGAGCATCGTCAACGCGCCGCCGATATCCTGGCCGCCGTGGGACTGGGCGATCGCCTCGACGATTACCCCGACCAGCTTTCCGGCGGCCAAAAACAACGGGTAGCGATCGCCCGTGCCCTAGTCGCCCAACCCAAACTTGTCCTCGCCGACGAACCCACCGCCTCCCTCGACAGCAAAACCGGAAGAGATGTCGTTGATGTAATTCAGCGATTGGCTCAGGAGGAAGGCTGCTCGGTATTACTGGTCACCCATGACAGTCGGATTTTGGATATTGCCGATCGCATTGTGCATATGGAGGATGGGCGGTTGTTCATCTAAGATTCGACCCGTACCACCGTCCCCACCGTCACCCACTCGTACAGTTCCACCACATGCTCATCATGCATTCGGATGCATCCATTCGAGGCGGCTCGACCGATCGAGGCTACATTGGGCGTTCCGTGGAAGCCGATGATGCCGTTGGGCATTTCCGCGAAGGCGATCCAGCGCGTGCCCAGTGAACCATCCGGGCTAGGGGGTTCGACTTCTCCGGTGCGGGGGTTTTGCCAGGAGGGATTGACGATCATTTGGAAGACGGTGAATTCTCCGGTGGGGGTGGGGGTGCTGGGTTTGCCGATCGCCACGGGGTAATTTGCGATCGCCGTTTCCCCTTGATAGACATAGAGCCGTCGTTCACTTAATTTAAGAACGAGTTGCACGGTGCGATCGGCGGTAGGTGCGGGGAGATGGGGTGCGGTTCCTAGGGTGGGCAGCTCTCCGGCAGACATGGGGAAGGAGCGCAGAGTGGGAGTCGGGGTTTCCTGATTGGTTTCCTGATTGATTTCCTGATTGATTTCCTGATTGATTTCCTGATTGATTTCCTGATTGATTTCCTGATTGATTTCCTGACTGATTTCCTGACTGATTTCCTGACTGATTTCCTGACTGATTTCCTGACTGATTTCCTGACTGATTTCCTGACTGATTTCCTGGCTGATTTCCTGGCTGAGGGCGACTTGGGGTAGAAGGAGGGAAGGGAGGAGGGCGATCGCCACAGCGAGGCACAGACCAGATTGGGGGAAAATTGACCGCATCGGGAGAATTCTATGAATGGATTCCCTTGAGGATGCCCAGACGGGTGTGGGTCAATTCCATCTTCCCGTAAGCCAATGATGGATAACCCCTGATGATTCGACAAGCCGAGGAGAACGCCAGTAGCTTCGGCTTGGCACCGCAAACATCAGGAGCGGCACATAGGGTTTAAGGTCTTCTAAGCCCTCAGACAAACGGGTGACGCCATGCTGGCGATCGCACTCCTGCACCCGGAGAAAGGAATCTAGCCCAAAAGTATTTTACAAAACTTTACATATCTATAAGATTCCGTTACATTGAGGGGGTAATCACCGTGCTCCTAATCATCATGCTAAACATCATTCCAGAACCGTTGAGAGAAAAGTCCCGTGTTCAGGATCTGAAGCAACGA
The DNA here is from genome assembly GCA_025454315.1 of Oculatellaceae cyanobacterium Prado106. GTDB lineage: Bacteria > Cyanobacteriota > Cyanobacteriia > Elainellales > Elainellaceae > Prado106. The sequence goes on along the minus strand of JALOOP010000073.1, from coordinate 24,887 downwards.
CTGGACTGGGGTGAACCCGCCCTGACGCTCATCGATGTGCGTTCCAGAGAGGCTTTCAATGTCAGTCACATTACAGGAGCAATTTCTGTTCCTTTGAATGAGTTAGTGGCTCAAGTCATGGCAAGTTTGGAAGTTGTTCGTGACATCTACCTCTATGGTGCTAGCGGCGAGGAAACCTTGCAGGCCAAGACGTTGCTCAAAGAGGCCGGGTACCAATGCGTGGCAGAACTGGAGGGGGGATTAGCGGCTTGGAAAGCAATGGGATATCCCATTGAAGGCAATGAGGGTGTCATTGCTTAACGTTGAAATTCATTCCATCACGGAATGCAAAGTCCCGATCTTGGATCGGGACTTTTTTGTTGAGTATCGCTCTCATCAAGGGGGAAGGTGGGCAGTGGTTTATCTTCGCTCCATTCATCCAAACTGGCCTCGGATTAACCCCATACTATCCACCATCGGTTCAGTGGAATCACCCATCATTCCATCTCAAACATGGATGCTTCCATCAAAAAGATGGACAGTTCCATCAGAAAGACGGACGCTTCCATCAAAAAGATGGATCATTCCATCAAAAAGATGGAAAGTTCTATCAAAAAGATGGAATGACGAAATCGAAAAATAATGAAAACTGATATGGGTGACGAGCGATCGCCTCTACAACAACCCCCACCCACTCTCCGGTGGCCAAAAACAACGGGTGGCAATCGCCCACACCCCGGTCGCCCAACCCAAACTCGTCCTCGCTGACAAACCCACCGCCTCCCTCGATAGCCAAACCAAAAGAGATGTCGTGGATGGGATTCAGGGATCGGCTCAGAAGGAAGGCTGTTCGGTATTACGGGTCACCCATGACAGTCGGATTTGGGATATTGGCGATCGCATGGTGCATAGGGAGGATGGGCGGTTGTTTGATTGGAAAAGGGAGTAGGGAGTAGGGAGTGGAGAGTGGGAGCGAGGTCTAAGTCCTAAATCTGCAAACAATTGGATAAAATCAGGGGGTTTGCATGGCTTTTGTCGTTCACCTGTAAGATGAAAGTACCGTAAGTTCGTTTATACTCCCTGGGCTTTTATTTTGCGGAAACTGCTCTACATTTCTTATTACTACCCTACAGGAATCTTAGAAATTGGCCAAGACTAGAGTAACTGAAACGAATTTGCTGGTCTTAGCGTTGAATCGAGATTTATATCTGTAATGTTAGGTTATGCTCCGCTCCATCCAACCTACACCCCCTATGTTTATCTAGACTTATCGGTATTCATCTGTGTTTATCTGTGTTCATCTGTGTTTTTCCATTTTTCTAGCATTTCTGCGTCTCTACACCAAGAAAACCGAAACTAAGAAACATACCCATTAATCTGAATTCACACAAAGCATCCACGGCTTCTCTCCATCCTTTTTATGGGTTTACAAAACTTCTTGCTTAATGTCAGGGATGAGCATTTAGACTGCATAGGAGGCTCTAAACTCATGGACAGATCTATCCTTCTTATTTTTCTATCTAAACAACTATGTGCGTCATCTGCAATGAACTAGGTTTATCTACCACCCTGTCTTCTAGAGTCACCTCTACCCTCCCTTCTGCCTCTCCCGGTGCGAGTGGCGTAGGTGATTCTCTCTATCCCGGCTTTGGCAACGCTGGTTACGATGCCCAGCACTACACCCTGGATCTTAACGTCACCGATGTTGACAGCAGTACGCTCAACGCCACTACCACCATGGAGGCGATCGCCACCCAATCCCTCAGCAGCTTCAACCTGGACTTTATCGGCTTCGACATTAACGGCATCACCGTCAACGGTCAGCCTGCCACCTTTAGCCGGGAAGGACAAGAATTAACCATTACACCTACCGCATTGATTGCTGAAGGCGACACCTTTACCGTCGCAGTCGATTACAGCGGCGCACCCACCCCGCTCGATTCTGTCGCGTTCACCTTCCCGGTACCCACGGGCTGGGTGATTTTCGATGGCGGCAACTATGTATTGAGCGAACCGGACGGAGCCGCCAACTACTATCCCGTCAACGACCATCCCCTCGATCGCGCCTCCTACACCTTCAACGTCACCGTCCCCGAACCCTTCCAGGTCGCAGCCAACGGCGTTCTGGAATCCACCACCGACAACGGCGACACCACCACCTATCGCTTTGAAGCCCGCGATCCCATGGTGAGCTACCTGACCACCGTGAATATCTACAGTGGCTTCAGACTAGAAACCGACAGAACCGCAGGCGGCATTCCCATTCGCAATTACTTTGCCGAGGATATCCCCGAGGAAAAATTGGAGCTGTTTGATCTCCAGCCGGAAATGGTAGATTTCTTCAGTGATATCTTTGGCCCCTACCCGTTTGAACTCTACGGAGCGGTCGTGGTCAATGCTGAAACGGGTTCGGCTCTGGAAACCCAAACGCTGTCCATCTTCGGGGCTGACACCCTAGAACGGCCTGACCTGGAAGAAACGATCGCCCATGAAGTCTCCCACCAATGGTTTGGCAACGATGTCGCATTAGCAGACTGGGGAGATATTTGGCTCAACGAAAGCTTTGCCACCTATTCCCAGGGGCTATGGGTGGAATATAGCAAGGGCGGTCAACCCGCGCTAGATCAATGGGTGAAGGATCAATACAACTTCATTGCACGGCGTTTTGATACTCTGGTGATTCCCGGTGAACCACCTGCCGATGATTTGTTCAACTCAGCGGTCTATGAATGGGGCGCTTTAGGACTCCATGCGGTTCGCTTGGAAATTGGCGATGCGGCCTTCTTTGACAGTCTCAAAACTTACTACGATCGCTACAAAGGCACCAACGTCAAACCCGAAGACTTCATCAGCGTTGTCGAAGAAGTCAGCGATCGCGATCTACAAGCCCTGTTTGAGCGCTGGATCTACAGCCCAGAACTGGCCTCCATTCCCGAACTCAATCTCTTCGCAGGCACCTTGGGCGATGATCAACTCTTTGGCAGCAGTTCCGATGAAACCCTGGCCGGACTCAGCGGCAATGATACCCTCTTTGGCAATGGTGGCCTGGATACGCTCGTGGGCAATGCCGGGGATGATTTCATTTACGGAGGAGGAGAGGGCGATCGCATTTTTGCGGGAACAGGAAACGACACGATTTATGCCAACGGTGGAGAAGATTTCATCAACAGCGGTACAGGGGAAGATGTGATTTGGTTGGGAGGCGGAGCAGCTACCATCGTTTTATCCGCTGGAGATGGATTTGATACGATCAAAAACTTCCAGTTGGGTTCGACGACATTACAGGTGGGTAGCACTGATGATCTCACCTTTGCAGATACCAGTGAGGGTGCTCAGATCTTCCAGGGGGATGACTTGCTGGCAACGGTGACTTGGCAATCGGCTAGTGTGTTTAGCGGTAATTTGGAGGGGGTTTTTGCGATCGCCTAAGCGCATGGGGGAAAGGTTTGTGGTCACTGCTTTAGGAGTGTAGCGACTGAAGTCACTACTACGAACCTTGCTGGCGATCGGGTTCTGCTGTGGGGGGGACAGGATCGAGTCACTTTTTTATTGTCAGGCTAATATTTCGCTGGAAGTGTGACCACTACGGTGGTTCCTTGGTCTACTTGACTGATCACTTCAATGTCTCCTCCATGGGTATCCACGCAGGTTTTTACCACGGCTAATCCCAGGCCACTGCTACGAAATGCTTGGACATTGCTGCCTCGGAAAAAGGGTTCAAACAGGCGGGATTGTTCTTCTGGGGGAATGCCAATGCCAAAGTCCTGTACCGTAAACAGAATTGCATTATCAATCTGCTCCACGGTGAAATAAATCGGAGTATGGGTCGGTGAATATTTAATGGCGTTGGTCAAGATATTAATGAGAATTTGTCGGAGTAGGGTTTGGTCGAGCAGGACAGAGGGGCGATCGCACTGATACCGAAACTCGATCGCCCGATGATGATCGGGGAACCATTCGATCAGTTCTTGACAAAAAGGTTCTAGATCAAACTCGGTGGGATGACACTGCAATTTTCCTGAGTCCGACTGCCCAATCAGCAAAACCTGCTCTAGTAAATGTCTGAGGTGATCAATCGAGGATTCAATTTTGCTGAAGTATCGCTGACGAGTCTCGGGCGAGAGCATGGGACTTTTCGGCGGTTGTTGGGGATCTTGCTGGAGGAGATCATCCTGCTGTAGCAGGGAGGCAAACCCCTGAATGCTCACCAGCGGCGTGTGGAAATCATGGGTGACCATAGCCATGAATTCTGACTTGAGGCGGTTGAGCTGCTGTTCTTGCTGCAAGGCTTTGAGGGTTTCAGCCTTGGCGCTTTGGAGGGCTTTTTGGGTACGGCTGAGGGTGAGATGGGTTTCGACCCTGGCCAGGACTTCTTCGATTTGAAAGGGTTTGGTAATGTAGTCCAATCCGCCCACCTGGAAGGCTTTGACCTTGTCGATCGTTTCTTGAAACGCACTCAAGAATAGCACCGGAATATCCCGAGTTTGGGGGTTGGCCTTGAGGGATTGATCGAGCAGAATCAGATCGGGCGATCGCGTACTGACAGCCATGAAAGCGGCTGATCCACTGATAGCACTCTGCACATGGTAGCCCTGAGAGGACAGCATCTTGGAGAGAAACCGCAGATTGTCCGGCATGTCATCGACAATCAGAATGCTGCCATGACCTTGGGGGGGGTATTGAGAATCACTGAGGAAATTCATGGTTAGCGTCCTGCACCGTTGGTTAAATTCGCCATTTCTTCAAAGCGAAAGTCGATCGCCAGTTGTTTGAGGGCGATCGCCAAGGTTTCATGCTCGGTGGGAATTTGCTGCAAAAGTTGAAAAACAGCAGGTTCATGACATTCTCGGGCGGCTTGGTTGAGGGCGGTAACCCAGTCTATGGGCATCACATGAAGGGCATCCTGGGAGAGTGGCCAGAGTTGACCCTGAACCGCAGTTTCGCCATCTAGCTCAACGGCCTCGTAGCAAAAGCGCGCGCCCAAGTGCTGAGCAATCTTAGCAAACAACAGACTTTCTGAGACGGGTTTGCGAATAAAATCATCACAGCCGATCGCCAAAATGCGATCGCGGTCTTCCTCAAATGCGCTGCCCGTCACCGCAATAATCTTGGTTCGCTGACCTTCGGGGGTGGATTTAATCAGACGGCTGGTGGTGTACCCGTCCATGACGGGCATTTGCATGTCCATTAAAATTAAATGGGGCTGCCAAATCTTCCAGAGGGAAATGCCCTCCTGTCCCTGTCGGGCTTGCATCGTCTCGAACCCAACGCTGGTCAAGAGTTGCTGCAAAAACTCTGCATTCTCGGCCTGGTCTTCGACGATCAAAATCCGAATCGTAAACCAAAAGGTGCTGCCTTCTCCCAGGGTGTTGTAAACTCCCAACTCGCCGCCCATCAACTCGACAAAGTGCCGACTAATGACTAACCCCAGCCCCGTTCCTTCCCCGGCCTCTCGCCCAGACTGTGTTTGGGAAAAGGGCTTGAACAATTTGGGTAAATCGGCTGAAGCAATGCCCACGCCCGTATCTTGAATTTCAAAGTAGAGCATTTGACTCATTGGAGTGAGGGGTGGGCAATCAACTGGGTCTAATTCCTGAACCCGTAGTGTGATCCGTCCGGTATGTGTGAATTTAACTGCATTGCCCAATAAATTAATGAGGACTTGTCGGAGCTTATGCTCGTCAGTGTGGATGTAGAGTGTGGATGTAGAGCGGTGTGGTGCGCGATCGTTCAATGGTTAATATGAGTTTTTTGGCGATCGCTTTAGGTCGAAATAGTTCTTCTAGTGTGTTTAATAGCTGGTATAAATCAAAACTACTGGTGTTCAGTACTGTCTTCCCCGCTTCAATCTTTGAAACTTCTAATACGTCATTAATGAGTTCCAATAAGTGTTGTCCACTGCGGTTAATAGTGTTGATATAATGCTGCTGCTGAGGCGAAATAGACTTGTCTCGATTCAGCAATTGAGCAAACCCCATAATGGCATTGAGCGGTGTTCTCAGCTCATGGCTCATACTGGAGATGAAGGCACTTTTGGCACGGTTGGCAGATTCAGCCGATTCTTTGGCATCCTTCAGTTCGAGTTCAGCCTGTTTGCGATCGCTGACATCTCGAAAAATCACCAACACCTCATCCTCAGCACAGGGCATAATCCGAGTTTCACCGTAAAATCTTTTCTGGTTAAACAGCACCGATCGTTCCTTGACCTGAATCTGCTGCGTGTGGAGAACTTGGCGAATGGTTTTCATGAGTTCTGCGGCACTCCCCAACGGCAGGAGTTCTTGAATATGCCGTTCGATTTGCGATTGGCTCAGCCCAAACAGCTTGACATTACTGCCATACACCACATCTAACCAGGTCGCATCGCGGTGAATCCGAATCAACAAATCTGGAATCGACTGCACCAAGGCTCGGTTGGTCGCTTCACTCTGCCGCAGTTTGTCTTCCGTAATCCGCCGCTCGGTCAAGTCATGGGTGATGCCAATATAGCCAATCAGTTGCAGCCGCTCATCGAGGATGGGTTCTCCCCGCGCTTCAACGTAGCGCAAGGTTCCATCTTGCGCCACAATCCGGATATCGGCTGCAAAAGCTTGACCTCTGTATACCGGTTCAACAATTTGCTGCTGATGAATCGGGCGATCGTCTGGATGGGTCAGCATGAAAACTTCTTCTGGCGTGGGCGGCGGCTGATGGGGGTCTAGCCCATGCATCCGGTAAAGCTCTTCAGACCAGATCGTTTGCCTGTTCTGCAGATTAAATTCCCAACTGCCAATCTTGGCGATTTGTTGGACTTTTTTCAAAGTAGTTTCCCGCTGTCGCAGGGCTGCTTCGACCTGTTTGCGGTCTTCAATTTCTTGTTCAAGCTGAGCATTGACTTGGCGCAGTGCCTTGGTTCGCTCTGCAATGACTGATTCTAAAACTTGCTGTTCTCGCTTTAATCGCGGCAGGGTTAAAAACAGCGAGATCCCAGTCGAAATCAGAATGGTCAAAATATGTAGACTTAGATGACTCAGCCAGGGACCATATCGACTTTGCTCAAATAAAATAACGATGCCAACCTCAATTACCCCTGCGGTAACCAGCATCCCTGGTAGGGATGAAAATCGATCGAAAAAGGTGGGGCGATCGCGACGGGAAGGCATGTTGAAGCATCTTAGGAATGGAATCGGAATAGCATTAGAAGTTCCTGCTATCGGGTGAATTTTAGGGGATTTGACTGAGAATATCCAGCACCTGAGCGGCAAGCTGAGCGGGTTTACTAGTTTTAGAAATGACTGCCCGTCCGCCCAGTTCCAGCAAATAGTTCTGGTCTGTGGCCTGGGTTCTAACGGTGAGAAAAATTACAGGTGTTTCACGGGTGACGGCATCTGACTTGAGGTGTCGCAGCACTTCGGTGCCATCCATTCCCGGCATCATCACATCCAGCAGAATTGCATCCGGTAGCCGGGAGCGGGCGATCGCCAATCCCACCTGTCCCGACTCGGCTAGCAGCACTTCTAATCCGGCGATCGCGCTCAGCGTCACCTGAAAAATTTCTCTTAGATCTTCATCATCCTCAATTAATAAAACCTGTCGGGGCATGATTAACTTCTCTATTGGGATTCATTAACGAGAATAAAAGCTTAAACGGGGTATTTCCATCTAAAATAATGATGATTGCAAAAGAATAATGATTGCAGGATGATGGGCTTCACGATCCGCCGTGGAACTTCAAAGATATTATGGTAAGCCTATCGTTCAACTTCTGCATCAGCCATTCCATTTTCAAGCCATTCCTCCTGTTCTCTCCTTATAAAAAGTAAATTCTCAGTACCATGACAGCGGATTCCTCCAACGAACAATCGGCCTGGGAGCGCCTCGAACAAGGTCGGCAAATCAAAGCCAGTAACGGTGGGTACGCAGGATATGGCTCTCCGGCCTTTGGACAGCGATCGCTCAACGGCGAACTGGTCAGCGATCCTCAAGAAAGCCAGGTGATTGATCTCATTCGACGACACCACAAATCCGGCAAGTCCCTACAAAAGATCGCCGATTGGCTCAACGAACAGGGCTACCGCACCAAACGCGGCCAACCCTGGCAGCGCATCTCCGTCAAACGAGTCCTCGATCGCCTCTACGGCAAAACCCCCAGACTCTCAGAGTCGCCAACAGAGCCGCCACCGCTCAACGAGAACCAATAAAACTTCAATCACCTCCTATATATAGGACATAGCTCTTTCTCCGTAACATCCCTCACATCATACCTGAAATCTCTCCCATTCCATCCAGTTCCACTCCCCCAAAACCGGAAATAATCTGGAAATCTGGCAAGATAAAGATAATTTCCCCACTCCCCACTCCCCACTCCCCACTCCCCACTCCCCACTCCCCTCCCCATGCCCGACCCCTCCCACGACTGGGTACCCGATCTAGAAGCTGCGATCGATCGCTCTCCCCTGCAAGTGTCCCCTAGCTTGCCGTTGGTCGAGGCGATCGTTCTGCTCAGCCAAACCCATCATCTGGCTCATTCCCTGTCGGCAGAATTAGGACTGGCTCAGGCTTCATCCATCGACTCTCCACTTCAGGACAATACTCTCTCTTTGCCGGATAGTGACCCGGTGAAGCGCGCCAGTTGTTTACTAGTTGTAGAAAATCAAAAACTCGTAGGAATCCTCACGGAGCGCGATGTCGTCCGGTTTACAGCACAAGCCCTGAACCTGGCTGACAAAACCGTTGCAGAAGTCATGGTGCATCCGGTCATCACCCTGCCCTACGCCTCCATCCATGACATCTTTGCCGCCCTCTTCCTGTTTCGCCGCTATCGCATTCGCCATTTGCCAGTAGTGGATGACCAGGATCATTTGGTGGGTGTCATCTCCCATACCGATGTGCGGCAAATCCTCCGCCCCGCCAACCTGCTGCGGTTCCATCGGGTGTCCGATGTCATGACCACTGAGGTCATCCAGGCACCTCACACTGCAACCTTGCTGTACCTGACCCAGCTCATGGCACAACATCGCGTCAGTTGTATTGTCATCACCCAACCCAATGAGGACGGCATCACCTGCCCCGTGGGCATCGTCACCGAGCGCGATATTGTCCAGTTCCAAGCCTTTCAGCTTGACCTCCAGCAGACTCAGGCATTCCTGGTGATGAGTACACCCCTCTTTCTGCTGCGCCCCGAAGACTCGCTGTGGACTGCCCATCAGGAAATGCAGAAGCGCCGAGTCGGACGCCTGGTCGTTTCCTGGAACTGGGGTCAGGGACTGGGCATTGTCACCCAAACCAGTCTGCTGCGAATCTTTGATCCCATCGAAATGTATCGGATGATTGAAAATCTGCAACAGACGGTAGCAGAGACAACGGCACAGCAACCCGCTTCAGAATCCCCCTTTTCAGCCCCATCCCCCGACGCTGCCCCCGCGCTACCCCTCCATTTTCAGACTGAATCCATCCCCCCAGCCAATTCCCAACTCCCCCAGGTTCACCGCAAAATTCACCATCTGCTGCACCATCCCGACTTGGCTGTTGAACAGCGACAGGCGATGCTCCAGTCGGTGCTAGAAACCCTGGAACACCTCGACCCCACCTGCCGACCCGACTATTCGGCTAGCTGCGATCGCAACAACGCTATCCAGTGAAGCAATTGGGGTACCTGCTGGGGCACCTGCTGGGGAGAGACGGGCGATCGCCACACTTCCTCTATCTGTTGCAAAGTCTGAGACGCAGCCTCAAACCCAAACACCGCCAGCGCTCCGGCCAGCCTATGGGCTGTGAACATAGCCTGCTGCTGCATGGCTTCGTCTAGAGTGCCAGCTTCGAGATGCATCACTGCTGCCTCTAATTCCCCAATCTGCTCCAGGCTTTTGGCATAGGCGCGTTGCCAAGCTTGAGCCGTTACCTGGCTGACTTGCTCCAGTGCCGCCTCAGACGTTGAAGGAGAGGCTAGAGGCTGTGCCGAGGATTGTGCCGAGGATTGTGCCGAGGATTGTGCCGGGGGTTGCGCCGATCGCAGCCGCATGGGATTGAACCGATAGCCCTGCCCATACTGGGTTTCAATGGAATCGGCTAAGCCGACCTGCTCCAGCTTGCGGCGGATGCTGCGAATGTGGGACTTGATTGTGGCTTCGGAGGGAATGGCCTCATCTAGAGTCCAGAGGCGATCGATCAAATCATGGTGGCTAAAGACCCGGTTGGGATTTCGCAGGAGTAGTTCCAGCAGGAGATATTCTTTGCGCCCGAGTTTGAGGGGCTGTCCGGCATAGGTGATTTGCCGTGCTACGGGATCGAGACAGAGATCTCCGTAGGTGAGGACGGGGGGTGCAAGGGTGGAATGGCGGCGGATCAAGGAGCCAATGCGGGCGGTGAGTTCTTGTAGGTCGAAGGGTTTGGTGAGGTAGTCGTCGGCACCGCTTTCAAAGCCTAGGAGTTTGTCAGAGATGCGATCGCGAGTCGTCAGCAGCATCACCAGCACCGGATTTTTGGCCTGACGCAAACGGCGACAAAGCCCAAAACCATCCAGCTTGGGCAGCATGACATCCAGCAAGACCAGATCGTAGGGAAACTGCTGCAACAAGTCCCAGGCCATTTCCCCGTCCATCGCCTGGTCTACTAAAAAACTTTGCTGGGTTAACGTGGTCTGCAAGACCTGCTGAGTATAGGGTTCATCCTCAACTAATAAAATCCTCATACTGTAACCTAATTAACCCTAAATTAATGTGTTTGAGTGGTATGTTTGAGCGGTATATTTGAGCGGTACGTTTGAGCGGTATATTTGAATCTGGCTGGCCTGAGAATAATCGGCTAGAAAATGACTCCTAATTTCTTTTTTTTATCCTACAGCAATATCTCGGACACTTTCTCCAGGGCTTCCCCTCATCTCCCAACCCCTTCTCCCAGAACGGGAGAAGGGGAGCCGGATCGAAGTCCCTCTCCCAAAATGGGAGAGGGATTTAGGGTGAGGGCAATACACTCAGCGATCAACCGTAGCATGACAGCTTACAGAGGGTTGACCAAAACGGTCTGAACGATTGATTCAGGACTACACTAATTTTTTACCTTTGTGTTCTACATTTACCCATGAAACGCAACTGAATGAAATTGAATGCCTCCCATTCAATTCATTTGAGTCTGCTTGCAGTTTAATGCGGATCACACACTTGAAGGCTATGCTCAGAATCCACTCCTAAAGTCCACCCTCCAGTGGGCTTTTTCATTTAATCCTTCACGATTTAGTCATCTATTAAGCCGATATCTTCAATGATCCATTCACTGTATCGATTCACGGCCTAGATCTACCACGATCTCGAAGGAATGATCGAAGGAGTGTATACAGTAGCCAAAGCGAAAAAGATAGATTGAGACACGAATTTTAGGCGTATTCGGAGAATTTTGGGAGATGCAGACTTGTACACGAAACAGAATGATTCAGCAGATCCAGAATTACTTGCAGCCCCATTGCCAACTACCACCCAAGACTACACGAGTTTTTTACTTTTGTATTCTATCTTCTAGGAGGCGACGCGATAGATTCAGTCCATTAGCCTGATTGAGTGCATGATCATGCTGCTTTGGCCAAGGTAGATTCAGTCCGCCAAAGCCTATCCCTGAAGTCGTTTCCTCCGCCTGAGCGTTCGTCTAGATTTTGCCACCTCAACGACTATAACTTCCTACTATGTTCTGCCAAACCCCACCCCGCCAAACCCCACTTCAAGCGATCGCAGCTAGACCCGCAGCTAGACCCGCAGCTAGACCCGCAGTTCGACCGAATGTTGCCATGCCCTATTCCAGCAGTCTCACCGATGAAGAATGGGAAATGCTTGAACCCATCCTTCCTCAAATCCTCCCCCAAAAGCAACGCACCCGCCCCGCAAACTGGAGCAAACGGGAAATCCTTGACGGCATTCTCTACCGCCTCAAACATAACTGCAACTGGAAAGACCTCCCCCGAGATTTGCCGCCCTACTCCACCGTCTACTGGCACTACAAACAGTGGCGCGCTGCCGGAGTCATGGATATTTTGCTCCAAAAGTTGCAGTCGCGATCGCCAGCAGGCGATCAGTTCCCCGCCAACTCAGACCATCCAGGACAATCCTAAAACAGAGTTCAAGACAAGGGCAAAGTTTATTAAGGTTGCTAATACTCTATAGAGCGGAGGCGGAGGAGGGATTTGCCCTTTCTCCGCCTCCGCTCTATGGGGCAAGGAAATTCACGTCGGGCATCTTAATGCTAGAGTCTTCATCAGCGATCCACTTTCTGAGGGAAGCATGCAAGCCATTGAAGCAACCGGAACCGTTAACGCACAAGGGCAAATATCCCTGGATCAACCCTTGCAAATTGCTCATCCTGCAAGAGTAAGAGTCATCGTCCTATTATCCAATCCTGAGACATCCAATCTTGAAAGTTCACAACCTAAAGAGGATGGAGTTGAAACCATCGAACCTCAAGATGTCTCTGCCCAATCCTTTCTCAGTATGGTAGATACTATCCGCTCACAGGTACCCAAGGAAGAGTGGAAAAAGCTACCAACAGATCTTTCAAAAAATATCGATCACTACCTGTATGGCTCTGCAAAGATTGAAGAATGAGAACAATTTTTGTCGATACTGGTTACTGGATCGCTATCCTCAACTAAGCTGGCTTCATCGCACTTCTACGATGAGCAAAACTCTACAGTTCAAAACTCTCCTCTAGGGGCATCAGGGTCATATCAATTTTGGTTCTGTTTCAGGGAAGACTATCAGGGTAATTTTTGCAGTGTCATCCACTGTAGAAATTCACCCACTTTTCACCTTGGGATTAACCTATGCTATCTACAAATCAGTCTACTCGTCTCCTGAACGCTTCTACCAACCGCAGATTTCTGGGCATCTTTGGCAGCAGCGATGTCGGTGACACCATGAAAGCGGCTCGGGATGTGGGGTTACTGAAAACAGGCACCGGAGTTTTTAAGCGATCGGGAGATGTCGGCGGCAAGGATCTAGATTTCTACAAGTTCAAGCTGGATACAACATCGCCGTTTAGCGCCCGCCTGATCAACAACGACAGTCGCAGAGATCGCGACCCGATTTCCTTGACCATTCTCAACAGTGCCGGAAACACCGTCACCGGAATCGACGGTCGATCCCTGGATAGAAGGAATATCAGAGCCGGTGCTATGGGTATTCTGTCCACGAGTCTGCCTGCGGGCACCTACTATGTGCGGTTGGAAAGCGTGCAGGGCAGAAACCAAAACTACAGGCTGAGACTGGCGGCCAGTGCCCTGACTGAAAATGTCTAGGACTTGCTAATTCCTTAACCCAGCTACCCCAAAGAGCGGAGATCACCAGATGCTGAGCGTCTGGTGATCTCCGCTCTTTATTGTCGGGCTTTATTGAAGCGAGTGATTCAAATCCTGATTGGATGCCTCGATCTCTAATCCCCGTTCCAACAGATGGATGGAGTCGTTAGCTCTTTAAGTTACCAGTTGAGAGACGGGTATAAATCTTATTTTTGAAGTTAAGGCTTTCTGAAGTTAAGGCTTTAGTGTTGCGATCTCGTCATCGAGTTTGTCCCTCGCTCCTAGCTTCGGGAGAGGTTGGGCGAGTGTAAAAGTTTTTGGGTTGCCATGCCAAGGGTATTGCTGATTAACAAAAGGCTGATTAACAAAAGGCTGATTAACAAAAGGCTGATTAACAAAAGGCTGATTGACAAAAGGCTTAAGTAATCATACTCATTCTATCAACGAAGGTTAACTGGATTGACTTCACTTCGTTGAGTAGAAGTCAAGACATTCTTCAGATGTTTCTCCTCAGAGGAATCCCTACGCTAAAGACAATTCAGCAAAACACTTCGCTGCAGGCGAACCTGATGAGATTTGAACTACAACATTAGACCTTTTGTCCACATTAGCCTAACTCAGAAGGAGATTCATCATAACTATTGCCTCGGCAACAAAAGATTATGCCTCCCTACTTAGAATGTATGCTTATGCGTCGAAGTAAATTATAGGAGATTGTTTTATGTCCTCATCAGACTATTACTGGTCGCGTCAATTGGTTCAGGGTGCAGGCAAAATGTGGTTCCTGAAAATTCCCCAGGAGGCGGAAGGTAATAGTGGCGGTGCCAGCTTGTTAGGCTCAGTGGTGCGTGAGAAATCGGGTCAGCTTTTTCCGGGCGGTAGTGGCCTGAATATTATTGGAAAAGACTTCCCAGTACCGCAGCATGTCACCACACCCCAGCTACTCTTAAATCGGATTTTGGCAAACCGTCAGGCGCTGAAAATTCCAGAGACTGAAAACATTGTCGAAGAAATTGCGCTTGCCGGAGTTGATAAGCTCGTCATCGAGAAATCCGATCGCTTAGAGGCTGATATTGGCAACTTTCCCAGCTTGCCCGTTCATCTTGAAATTGATTATGGGCGAATGGAACGAATCACCTTGCAGTTAGGAAGTAATACCCGGAAGCGGTATATTCTTCGGGGCTATCTCAAACGCCTGAAAGACTCTGTCGGCAATGATGATAGCCTGATTACAACGGATGTCAGCATCGACAAGGAAACGATCATTGACGAAATTTTGTTGACCGATCGATATAGCGTGACGTTTGAATCGGTAGAAAGATTTAGCCCTAAATTCAAGGCCAATGCCATGCAAATTCCGGCTCTCAGTGCAGGCACAGTGAGCGTTGACTTTGAGCAAGCCTCTAAAAAGCAAGTGACCATCACCGTTGACAATGGCAAGGATTACTTGATAGCGCTAAAAGACGTGGACTGGGATGATCTCTCGTAGATGGCTAAGCCATTGTCAGCGGGATTTAAACCCTGGGTTAATTCTGCGGCTACTTGGATTGGCTTCGTTTGCAGCCCGCCCGTAGATGAATCACGGGCTATTAGCACAAAGTCCGTTGAAACGGACTGCGGAGGCTGGAAAGCTATCTAGACCTGCCTTTCAACCCATTTTAATGGGTTTTGCCTATTAGCCCGTGATTCATCTACAGGCGGGTATGGAGCGTAGCCATTTCAGGTTCTTGAGTGCTGAACCCGGTGGCTACAAGACTTTTGAAATTCGCCAACAGAATCATTCATTCGTGGGGGAGTCTGACAATGACTCATGAGACAGGTGCAAGATTTCAGTTAACCCAGAAAGTTACTTGCGCCCACTCTACAAAAGGCTTAAGTAAACCTACTCAGTCACTCAACGAAGGTTAACCCAATTGACCTTACTTTGTTCAGTGAAAGTCGAGACATTCTTCAGATGTTTCTCTTGAAATGGATCGCTACGATAAAGACAGTTCAGAAAAGCGCTTGAGGTGGACTGAAGAGAGATGGACTGAAGAGAGGTGGACTGGAAAAGTAACTTGCTGTGGTTGTCGATGCGGCTTAAATGGGATTGCACTAATTTATGAGTCGCTAAACCAATAATTTACAAGCATAGAAACAAAGAAGCTAAACCTTCTGAGCAAGCCTCTGAACACGGTGGCATGAATCAAGAAGAGGATGGAAGCGATCGCCATTCCTAAGTCACAAATTCAGATAAGTCCCAAATTTAGATAAGTCACAAATTCAGAAACGACATCTTCCTGCAAACCCCTCTTAAAACTAGCCAGAGTCGCAACTTTTCCTCATTAACCCGGAAGATCATCAACTATGTCAGAACAAAAATCGTCAGAACAGACCTCAATCATTCATGCCCTACTGATTGGAATTGACCACTATAAACCCAATCGCCTCTATAAAAGCCTCAAGGGAGCTGTACGGGACATTAACTTAGTTGAAACATATCTCAAGAGTGACTTACAGGTTGCCCCAGAGCGCATCCGCAAGCTGATTGCGCCCAACCCAGACGATACGGTGTTACTAGAAGCGAGAGCGGCTCAGTTAGAGCCGACCTACGAAAATATCATTATAGCCTTCCAGGAGATTACCACAACGGCTCAACCGGGCGAGCAGGTTTACATCCACTATGCCGGACATGGTGGACGAGCCACAACGATTTATCCCAATCTAAAACGGGGAAGCGGAGAACAGAATGATGAAGCGATCGTACCAATGGACATTGGCGATACCGAAGACGGACGCTATCTAAGGGATGTAGAGGTGACGACGCTACTCAAGCGGATGACGGATAAAGGACTGATTGTAACGATGGTTCTGGATAGTTGCCATTCGGGGGGTGCAACCCGTGGAGATGCTGAAATTAGAAGCGGAGCGCAAACTGACACCCTGAAACGAACGGGTGAGAGCTTGGTGGCTAGCCGAGAAGAGTTAGAACGCAACTGGCTAGAAGAGACAGGTCATCAAGGAATTCCTGTGGCAGGGTTCCGCCAAGATCGAAAGTATACTTTACTGGCGGCTTGTCGTCCCAATGAATATGCCTACGAATATTCGCCCAACAATGGAACAGGCAGGCATGGCGCATTAACCTATTGGATGATTGACACGCTCACCAGCGCGGCTAGAAGGGGTCAACCGCTGACCTATAAACTTTTGCACGATCGCGTCAATGCTCAAATTCAAAGTAAGTTTTCCCAGCAGATTCCGATGATTTTGGGGGAAAGCGATCGCCGAGTATTTGGGTGCGATCGCTGGTCAACTCCCTTAACGGTTTCGGTCATCAAAGTGGTTTCAGAGACTCAAATTACCTTGAATGCAGGGCAGGCTCAGGGATTAAGCAAAGGCACCCGCTTTTCGATTTATCCGCTGAATACCATAGACTTCACGGATCAGATGCGTCAGGTGGCGATCGTAGAACTGACGCAGGTCGATGCCTCTGAATCCGTGGCGATCGTTCTAAATCCCGAAGCAGGCGGCGTTGAGGTCAAAGGTAAATTGGAATCCGGTGCGCCTGCCATCCTGGTTTCTGCTCCAGTTGAATTGATTCAGCGGGTTCGCTTGATGGACAATAAAACTGTAGGAGAGCAGGAGAGCGAACTGCCGCCAGAGTGGGTGAGTCTTCAGCAGGAGGCGTTAGATCGAGTTCGACAGGCTTTGGTTGGAAATGGCTGGGTTTTAGAAGAACAAGCGGGAGAATCGGCGCTGTATCAAGTGGCGATCGATCGGCAAGGGAACTACGAGATCTGTAAAGGCAAACCCATTCCCAATCTGCGACCGTTGCTGTCCATTCAAGATGCAAATGCGCCTCAGCGAGTGGTCGATCGCCTGATTCATCTAGCCAAGTATCAAGCGGTGCAAAGCCTAGATAATGCGAGTTCAAAACTGGCTCAGGCTCTGGAGGTACAGTTACTGACGGAAGACAGACAACCCTTCCCCGATCCTCAAAATATCCTTGTCCAGAATGAGGAGATCGTGTGTCTGCGATTGTCCAATCAAGGCACTCAACCGTTGAAAGTGGCGGTACTGGATCTGGAGCCAATCTGGGCGGTTTCGCAAATCCCGCTCGGCGGCATCGATTCCCCCTTCTTTGCGCTGGATGCGGGTGCAGAAGAAGAGATCCCGCTTCGGCTGAAAGTGCCAGATGACCCGGCCTATGAGCAATCCACAGAGATTCTGAAAGTCTTTGCGGTTCAACGGGGCTTGGCCGATTTCCGCTGGCTGACGCTACCTGCTCTGGATCAGCCACCCATCACGCGAGGAGCAAAGTTTGATGAGGATTTGGCAGCGCAATCTGTGACTAGAAGCGGAGAGTCTGAGGGCATTAACCCACTCAATGATTTGTTGAAACTGATCGGAGCGGATCTGGATCAAGCACCGAAAACAACCCGAGCCGCCATCGTTATGGTTGACCCCAAACAAGAGTGGGTGACAAAGCAAATACAGATCGTGGTGAAACGATAAAGGAATTAGACCATTTATCCGGTGCAATAAAATGCAGAAACTTCTTATCTTATCTTCTAATCCAAGACGGGATCTGAATCTTGAGCGAGAAGTCTCAGATTTAACAACGGCTGTACAACGCCTGGGAAAGTTTGAAATCCGGTATGGCCTGGGTGTACGCTCTCAAGAGCTACCGGAACTGCTGTCAGAACACAATCCCCAACTGGTTCATTTTTGTGGACATGGAGCCGGGGAAAAGGGATTAGTGTTTCAAGATGAACAGGGGCGAGAACGGTTTATCAGTACCGAGATATTGACGAGATTATTTAAGACGCTTGCCGATGAGATTAACTGTGTGGTTCTCAATGCCTGTGATAGTGACCAACAGGCAGAAGCGATCGCCACCCATATCAATTACGTAGTGGGAATGAGTCAGCCTATTCTGGATCAAGCTGCTTATTTCTTTGCTGTCGGCTTCTACAAAGCTTTGGCGGCTGGGAAAACAATTGAGCAAGCCTATGAGATGGGTTGTCTAGCCATTCAAATCTGGAGTGAGGGAAATTCTCAATCGACTCAAACGAGACAGTTTCGTAAAGCAGAATATGTTGGATTAGGGGTACAAACTGCACAACTGGATGTACCAGAACATTTAAAGCCCGTTCTGCGAAAGAAGAACGAATTATCAGTTGTTCCAATGGAGCATACTATTCAACCTGCATTAAGAACGGGCAATGCTCCATTGGGTTTAGTGGGCAAGACGGTTAAACCACAAACCGAACCCGTTGATCTTTCATCGAAATTTGAGGAAGAGATGCGCCAAGAGATCGATCGCAAAGACTACAAAGATCAGGCAAGAGCAGCCTATGACAACTTTGGGCAATTCTCGGCGCAGTCTGCGGTTGCTAATCTGACAAAAGCAGAATATGCCCAACGCAAGATTTTAGTCAGCGAGGTCAGGGAGTTTTGGATTGAGGGATTTCTGAAGCGATCGCTCCAAGGAGAAGCTGCCATTAAACTTGACTTAACATCTCGCCCCGATGCGATCGTCGATCTATCACAAGGGATTGAAACCTTGTCTGTAGAATTGGATAGCTCCTATGAGGAGCTACGAGAAACGCAGATCTATGCGGAAATGGGGCAGGGGCGAACGCTATTGATTCTGGGTACGCCGGGATCTGGAAAGACGATCGCCCTTCTGCAACTCGCACAACGCCTGATCGAACGCAGTGAGCAAAATCTGAGCTTACCCATGCCCATCGTATTGAACCTGTCGTCCTGGGTCAGGAAGCGAAAGTCCATTGTGGATTGGCTGATCGATGAACTGTTAGAAAAATATCGAGTGCCAAAATCTTTGAGTGAACCCTGGATCAGAAACCAGCAGATCATTCCGTTACTAGATGGACTGGATGAAGTTAAGGAAGCGTATCGCAATGATTGTGTTCGGGTACTGAATGAGTTTATTGAACTGTTTCCCCAGACTGAGGTGGCGGTTTGTAGCCGAGTGCGAGATTATGAAGCTCTGACAGAACGCCTACAAATCAGCAGTGCCCTTTGCCTTCAACCACTCCCTTCCAAGCAGGTGTATAGGTTTTTGGATAGCGTAGGTGGATCTCTCGCAGGTTTAAGGGCGTTGCTCAAACAAGATTCCGATCTGGAGCAGTTTGCTCAAACCCCACTGATCTTAAAGTTTATGAGTGCAGCCTACCAGGGGTGGTCGATCGATAAGTTGATGAATGAACTGAGTTCTACTTCAGATCGCCGCCAGCATTTATTTGATACTTATATCGATCGCCAGCTAAAGCGAGGATCTACTTCGGTCTATAGCAAGGATCAGACCCTGGGATGGCTAAGATGGTTGGCAGGACGAATGGCGCAGGAATCGCGGACAGTATTTTTGATTGAGAGAATGCAACTCAACTGGTTGCAACCTAAAGCTCAAACACTCTTTTATAGAATTGGCAATGTACTCACTTATATCCTCGCTATTTGGCTAGTTGTAGGTATATTTTACGGTTTTGCGGGGTATGGAAAAGAATATGGGTTAACTCTGGGGTTAGGTATTGGACTGGTTTCTGGTCTAGAAAAAGAAATTAAAATGGTTGAAACTGTAAAGTATTCTCTTCGAGGAATCATAAGAGGCTTGTTTAGCAAGTATGCAATCGCTGTTGGGCTAATAGGAGCCATCAGTGCGTTAGCCTACTCTCTGTTTGGTTTGCAGGGATTCTCAGAACGCAGACTCATTGATGGACTGGTCTATGGTTTCAGTATTGGTCTAAGTGTTGGGGTCGCTAATGGGCTGAGAGGTTCGGACATAGATACAAAAACAATTGCCAACCAGGGAATTTGGCGATCGATTCGGAATGCTGGATTTTTTGGAGTACTGGGTGGACTGATTGTTGGCATACTTTATGGATCGGTCATTCAGCCCCTCTACCCTACTAAGCCTTTTGTTTCTGTTGATTATTGGAAGTATCTTTTTGAGGGTGTTTGGAGCGGTGGGCTAATCGTTGCGCTGATTAGTAATGCGGGTAAAGCTTGTATTCAGCACATTATTTTACGCATCATTCTTTACTGCAACAACTCTATCCCCTGGAATTACGCTCGTTTCCTTGACTTCGCCTCAGACCGTCTGCTGATGCGAAAAATTGGGGGTGGCTATGTCTTTTTTCACCGGATGCTACTAGAGCATTTTGCTCGAATGAACTCCAAATAGCATTAATCTCGAACACTGTATTACAAAACTACTGTATTGCTGAACTACTGTATTGCTGAACTACTGTATTGCTGAACTTAAGTAATGAGGACAAGATAATGACGAACAAAGCACCGATGAAAGACCTGATCGTGATTCTTCCCGGTGTTCTGGGAAGCGTCCTACAGAAAGACGGTAAAGACCTCTGGGCAGTGTCAGGTCGAGCCGTTTGGCGGCTACTCACCAATACAGAACAAACCGTGCGGAATTTGAAACTAGGACAGGATGATCCGGAAGCAGAAAGTTTGGATGATGGAATTCGTGCTACGGCACTGATGCAAGATACCCATATCATTCCGGGCTTCTGGAAGATTGATGGCTACACTCAAACAATGCGGTTAATCACCGATAACTTTGAGGTTACTTCCGGTGATATCTACAACGATCCCGATGACAGAGCCGCCAACTTCTACCCATTTCCCTACGATTGGCGACGGGATAATCGAGCCAATGCCCGAATTTTGAAGAAACTCATTGACAAACGGCTCAAATGTTGGCGAGAGCGGAGTGGAGCCGCTGATGCCAAAGTGATTTTGATGGCGCATAGTATGGGCGGGTTAGTGGCTCGCTACTATCTAGAAGCGCTAGAAGGCTGGCAAGATAGTCGAGCGCTGTTTACCTTTGGCACACCCTACCGAGGTTCCCTCAAAGCGCTGAACTTCCTGGCAAATGGGTACAAGAAACTGTTTGTGGATTTGACCGAAGTGATGCGATCGCTCACTTCCACCTATCAGCTTCTACCCATCTACAAAGTCATTAATATCAACGGTGACTATCATCGCATTGCCGAAGTCGATCACCTTCCCAATATTGACAAACTCAGGGCACAGGAAGCTTTGGCCTTTCATCGAGAAATTGAAGCGGCGGTTGCCCGACATCAGCAAGACGAACATTATCTTCGATCGTTCACAGTCATTCCGATCTCGGGCACTCAGCAACCCACTCTGCAATCGGCAACATTGCTCGACGGAAAACTGACCGCCAGCGAAACTCTGCCCACCGTATTGCAAAACCGAGCCGATCTTGGAGATGGAGATGGAACCGTTCCCAAAGTCTCAGCCATTCCAATTGAGCGATCGTCCAATCTCGATAATTTTTTCATCGCTGAACAACATGGCACCTTGCAGAAACAGGCTCAGGTATTGGACAACCTTCTAAACACTCTGCGGATCAGCCAGTTTACTCTCGCAGATGTCAGAAAAGGTGAACCTCAAACCGCCATTGGTCTGAGCCTGGATGACTTGTACCTGAGCGATGAGCCTGTTGCTCTGCGGGCTAGATTAATTGGACTGTCAGACCCAGCGATCGCCAAGCTAAAAGCAGAAATTCAGCTCGTTTCTGGCGATCGTCCAGCCCTGACTTGTAACTTTGTGCAGCAGGACAATGAGTGGAAGCTGGCGATCGAAGATTTACCCAGTGGACTCTACCGGGTGAAGGTGCAGACTGAAAATCTAGGCGATCAGACCCCAACGCCTGTCCATGATGTCTTTGAAGTTGTGAAATTGAAGTTGTGAAAAATTGATTCGTCCACAGTCATCTTCAAAGATTCGAGTCGAAGTCGTAACCCAGTGCATTGCCCCCGTTTTAATCCCATGAGTAGTTCAACCCGCAGGAAAAAGACGATCCTATTTCTAGCCGCCAATCCGAAGAACTCGACTCAACTCAGACTCGATCAGGAAGTCAAGGAAGTTGATGCGGGACTGGAGCGATCGCAAAAGCGCGACAAGTTTCAGCTTGAGAAAATGTCTGCCCTCACGCCACGCGATTTACAACGAGCAATGTTAGATTACAAGCCCCAGATCGTTCACTTTTCTGGACATGGTGTTGGCGAAAATGGCTTGGTGTTAGAGGACACCAATGGACAGGCGACTTTAGTGCGGGGAGAAGCTTTAGCAAAGTTATTTTGCTTCTTTGCCCAGAAGTGCAACATTGAGTGCGTCGTGTTAAATGCTTGCTATTCCGAAGTTCAGGCAAATGCGATCGCGCAGCATGTTCCCTTTGTGATTGGGATGAATCAAGCGATCGGAGATAGCGCTGCCCGTGAGTTTGCCGTCGGCTTTTATGATGCTTTGGGTGCGGGTGAGTCGATCGAGGGAGCTTATGAAAACGGGTGTATCAGCATTAGTTTGCATGGCATTCCAGAAGAGTTTACCCCTGTGATGAAACGACAATCGGAGGCTATCTTTGAGCCTGAACCAGCAGAACTTAGGCAACTTGCGATCGTGGGGGAGTCGCGCAAACTCGAACCTGTTCAGAAGGTCATGTCTCCAGATGCTCCGGTGGTTCGTCCAGGGATAGATCTAGATGTCCCGGAAGGACAGGTGCCCCTAGAGTCGCCGCTGTATGTTGAGCGTCCGCCGATCGAAGCGCGGTGCTATGAAACGATTATTGATCCAGGTGCATTAATTCGGATCAAAGCGCCTCGACAAATGGGGAAATCATCGCTGATGCTGAGGATTCTCAATCATGCGGTTGAGCGAGAGTGCCAAACGGCATCGCTGAACTTTCAACTGGTTGATCGAGAGTCGCTCAGCAGCTTAGATTCGTTTTTGCAGTGGTTCTGTAGCAGTATTACTTGGGAGCTGAATTTAGACGATCTCTTAACCGAGTTTTGGAAAGGTGCATTTAGCCCAAAAAACAAATGCACGAATTATTTTCAGCGCTATCTCCTACCCGAACTGAAGCGTCCCGTCGTGCTGTGCCTCGATGAAGTGGATCAAGTGTTTGAGTATCCGGCGATCGCAACTGACTTCTTTGGAATGCTCAGAGCATGGCATGAGGATGCCAAAATTAAGCCGATTTGGAAGAATCTGCGCTTAGTGATTGTACATTCCAAGGAGGTTTACATTCCGCTCAATATCAATCAATCGCCGTTTAATGTCGGTGTACCGATCGAACTCCCTCAACTGACTCAGCCGCAAGTGGTTGATCTCGTGAAGCGCCACGGATTGAACTGGTCAGATGCTACAGTGACGCACCTGATCGACATGGTAGGCGGACATCCTTATCTAGTGCGTGCGGCTCTGTATGTGATAGCGCGGGGAGAACTATCATTGGCAGATCTGCTACAACAGGCTCCGACTGAAGGCGGATTATATGGAGAACATCTGCGGCGACATCTATTGAATCTAGAAAATGATGAAATACTCCTCGCCGCGATGAAAGGGGTTATTGCAGAGAATCAAGCGATCGCCATCAAAACCAGCGAGGCGTTTAAGCTCACCAGTATGGGGCTCGTGCAGTTTGAGGGAAGCAAGGTTGTGCCCTCTTGTAATCTGTATCGGCAATACTTCAGAGAGCGATTAGGGGTTAGTGCATGACGAGCACACCACGGGCTGGATATGACTATCAGGTGGGTGGGAGTTTGCCTGCGGATGCACCTACGTATGTGGAGCGACAGTCCGATGCGGTGTTTTATCAAGCCTTGAAGCATGGGGAGTTTTGCTATGTGCTGAATTCTCGGCAGATGGGCAAGTCGAGCTTGAAAGTGCAGACAATGCAGCGATTGCAGGCGGAAGGGGTAGCATGTGCGGCGATCGACCTGACGCGAATTGGCACTGCGGATATGCAGCCAGAACAATGGTATAGCAGTGTGATCGATAGCATTGTCAGTAGTTTGGATTTGTACGAAGCGTTTGATCTTTATTCTTGGTGGGAACAACACCAGTTACTTTCGTATGTGCGGCGATTGGATAAGTTCATTGATGAAGTCTTGCTGACGACGATTCCTCAATCCATTGTGGTCTTCATTGATGAGATTGATAGTGTTCTCAGCTTGCCGTTCAAGCTCGATGACTTTTTCGCGTTCATTCGAGAATGCTACAACCGCCGATCGCAGAAGTCGGACTATAGGCGCTTAACGTTTGCCCTATTGGGTGTCACGACTCCTGCCGAC
Organism: Oculatellaceae cyanobacterium Prado106; assembly: GCA_025454315.1. Taxonomy (GTDB): domain Bacteria; phylum Cyanobacteriota; class Cyanobacteriia; order Elainellales; family Elainellaceae; genus Prado106. The sequence goes on along the minus strand of JALOOP010000073.1, from coordinate 530 downwards.
TTGATGCAGGACAAACAGCGAACGCCCTTTAATATCGGGCAGTCGATCGAACTAATGGGATTTCAATTGCATGAGGCTGATCCACTAGCTCAGGGTTTAGTGACAAAATCGAGTAATCCGAAAGCACTGATCCAAGCCGTTTTGGACTGGACAGGGGGACAACCATTTCTGACGCAGAAAGTTTGCAGATTGATTTTAACTGCTCCAGATGCAGCACCCATTGACGAGGAAGCCGCCTGGGTCGAAGCATTAGTCAGAAGCAGGATTATCGAGCATTGGGAAGCGCAGGATACACCGGATCATTTGAAGACAATTCGCGATCGCTTACTGCTTAGTGGCGAGGAATGCACAGGACAACTGTTGGGACTCTATCAACAGATTGTGCAACAGGGAAAGATTGTTGCCGCTGATACACCAGAACAGGTAACGTTGCGGCTGACAGGCTTGGTGGTTAAGCGTGACGGAACGCTGCGAGTGTATAACCGTGTGTATCAAGCGGTGTTCGATCGCGATTGGTTGGAGCGATCGCT
>JALOOP010000072.1 GCA_025454315.1 Oculatellaceae cyanobacterium Prado106 | reverse complement strand
CAATCCGGCTCCCCTTCTCCCTAGGGAGAAGGACTTCAATCCGGCTCCCCTTCTCCCTAGGGAGAAGGGGTTGGGGGATGAGGGCGGCTCGGATGCATTTTCTATAATTGCCAAGGCAATATCAAGAGTAAGGCCAGTGCTTTATTCTTTGACTAGTAACATCCAAAAACTCTCGAAGATCTTAGGTGATTGAGTCGAGGATTCACGAAGTATTTCCTTGAAAATAGTGCTACTTTTTCGTGTGTTTGATAAGTTTGCTATGGTCTAATTCTGAAACTTAAGTCTATTCCCTTCCCATCTCTGATGCAAGGAGCTATCTGACTGATTTTTTCTAGGAATCAAAGAAATGCCAAGGCTACACTCTATTTAAATCTCGCGGTTAGCCTTTTCCCTCGGATATTGATGAAATTTTTGGATAAAAGTTGACGAGATAGGTCAGTGAGATCAACCTAGGTTGATCTCAAGATCTTCTTCGATCGCCTTCTACGGTATCAGCAAAGAACTCATGTCTCCCGGAGATCGGACTCTAGGCATCCTCCTAATCCTCTACTACAACCTTCTTTGCGAGTGTAAGGTATCGGATCAGGGCTATCCCTGCTACTGTACCTTATACCCGTCGTACCCCATGCAGATGAGGTCTGCCGTAGGAGTTGAGGATAGGAAGATTCAATTTTAATTTCTATAACCTATCAACTTGGCTTTTCTAGCTATATAATTTAGTAGATAAAGCTAGAACTAACTTGAGTCATGCCACAAAGTAAGTGTCCTCTGGGTTTCAACTGTGCAACCTTGCTTTCACAACCTGGGCTTCTCCCGGAAAGTTGCCCAAATGCCCTCAACTGTAGATCCGCTGATGCTCAATCTGCCGCTGAACCCATCCAATTTACAACCGCACAGGATCAATTAACCTTGACCATTGGCCAAGCCGCTGAACTGATGCTGCGGATGCGGGGTAACCCTCAATCGATCGAGGGGTTGGGGATGTTGGATGCGATCGCCCAACTGCACTCCTTGCTTGAGCAGATCCAAACTCGCCTGACCACCTTTGCTCAACAGCAAGTCTACATCGCTCCTGAACGATGCGAAGTTCATCAGTATAACGTCAAACGCCCCAAAGCAACCTACTGGTATAACAAGTTAGCAAGTACCGAAGCAATTTTCGAGCCAGCTTGGGAGAGCCATCCTGTTAAAGTGATTCATCTGAGTCGTGATGGGGATGCTCGGAATCGAGTCGCCCGCGCCGGAATCGAACGCAGGAATCAGATCCTTAAGGCTAGAACACTTCTGAATAATGCCAAAAACCTATTGGAGAGTGCAGCCCATCTGCTAGACGAGCTTTCCTGATCTTTCAAGCCTAATCTTTCAAGCCTAATCTTTCGAGTCTAATCTTCCAGGCATAATCCTTCGGTGTTAGTTGACTGACAAAACTCTTGAAGTCCCTGAAAACTCGCAGGTCGGGTGGAGTAACACGTAACCCAAGACCCTACTATAGTGCTTGGATTCGATGATCCTGGCATTGACGAAAGATTTACGGCTGTGATGTTGAGTTGCGCTACGTTCCACCTAACCCACAGTAAATGGTTTGTTAGGCAGCCAGCGTTCAGGCTAATCCTAATGAATTAAATTCAGATAGAGGATCAAAATCCAGCTTTCTTATGAAGGTTGACTAATAAATCGGGTAATTGAAATTCCGCAAACTCTGACGATGCCTGGGAGTAATTTCTCGGTTAATTCATCAACTTCTATTAGAAGGCTTGAATGAGTAGATTTTTGAAGCTAGTGCTTACGATCCTTAACAGAATTTGATGAACTTCATTCTGTTAAAACAGATGCGGTGTGGCATTAAGAGAATAAAACAACGATGCGGTTCAGAGAAGAGTCCCTGAACCGCATCCTGCTTCTAATTTTGTTGCAATCCTTTGCCAGGAGCAAATATCATCTGCTCCCTTGAGATAGTCCAAGGGAAACTAATCCCTGCTTCTGCTCTCTATTCTATGCCAGAAAGTTCTGCCTCTCTTTTACAGATTTTTTGTCTCCGCAACCCTCAGGAGAACGTACCCTTCAATGAGCCTCTACTAAGCAATGCACAAAGAGTTTTCAAAAGAGCAAACCCTGAAGATTCACCAAAGGATTTATTAGAAATTTTGCTGAAAGGCTCGCTGAGAAGTTCGCTGAAAAGCTCGCTGGAGAATTTACTGGAGAATTTACTGGACTATTCATTGGATATGCACTGCAAGATTCACTGCAAGATTCACTGAATCAATGTTCTCAAAGACTGGCTGCTGGCCACTAGCGAGAAGTAATGTCTTCCATAATGGCCGATCGCACCAATTTTAGAAATTTGGGTAGCTGCTTGCTTAAGGATTGGGACACCTCATCCTGTTTTTCTTCCTCGGTCAGTTTCATCCATTTCTCGATCGAAGCCTCGAACTGTAGGAGGATAGCCTGTTTCTTGGAAACCCGGTCAAGTGTCCGGGTTTTTTCATCCTCGTTGAGAATCCGCCGAACCTGGCGCAGGCTCTTGCCTACGATCACTTCTAGGGCGGGTCTAAGCCGTTTTTCTCCCTTGCCCGGTCGGCCAGGGGTATCCGTGTAGCCCGCTTGACGAAGCCGGGTGGCTAGATCCCGGATCTCGGCGGGGGTATAGTCCCGCCGTTTCTCGTTTTCGCTAACTTCGACTTGGAGAGCTAGCTCGGGTTCTAGTGCCGCATCAAAGGGCATGATCCTGACCGGAATCCGATCCTTAGGAAAGTGGGATTGATAGGCTGTTGGGTCATTGTCCTCAATCCACTGAATCGCTGCCTTACGATGCCCTCCTGCTAGCAGAGTGCCATATTGATCGACCACAAGGGGTTCAATCAGGCCAAGGATGGCGATCGACTCTGCCAATTGAATGACATGGTCAGGATCGAGTGGGCGAGTATTAACCTCACGGTCTTTGATCTGCTGAAACTGCATCAGCCAAGTCGAGGATAGCTCTGGGTCAGCAGGACTTTCAGCAGAGTTAACTTCAGTTGAGATAGCTTCTACACCCGTTAGATTCTCGACATGCAGCGCTTCTTTTAGGAAAGCAAACTTTGAAGGGGCTGCGTTTTTACTAGCTCCGTCCAATCCCGCCATGCAATTTTTCCTCCTTGAACCTTATAGATGGGTTTACCATAAGCGGCAGCATTCTTATAGGCTTTATAAAATCGGATTCCCCGATCCAGCACAGGATAACCCATCTCGCGCAAAAGCTGATAAGTTTCTTGACCATCTTTTTGAGGCGGCGGTGGGATCATGTTGAGCAGGATGCGGAAGTTGGAATCCTTGGGGAGTTTTTTGGCCATCGTCCCCAGTGCATCAATCGACATGGCATCCGGAGTGACGGGGATGATTAACAGATGGCAACTCTCGATGAGTTCCTGTAAGTCATCTTCGGTGGGGCGGGCAGGGGTGTCGATGATGAGAAAATCGAAGCGTTCTTTGCTGGTAAGCTTATGGGCTGTGATCTCGGTGGCGGTCTGGAAAGGCAAGTTGCCTTGACGTGCCCACATACTGGCTGAACGGTTCGGGTCAGAGTCAATCAGGAGGGTCTTGCCATGTTCTGAGCAGAGGGTAGCAAGACAGATCGAACTGGTGGTTTTCCCGACTCCTCCCTTGAATGAAGATAGGGTAATGGCAATGGGAGAATTCATACTTCAATTACCGATTTGTCCCCATTAAAATAACAGCTTTTAATCAATCCTGCACATTATCCTGCATATTATTAGGAAACTTTGAGAGTATGGGATGCAATTTAAGTGATGTAAGTGTCAAAGAGACTTGCTTGAAGCCACGTCAAAATCTTGGCTCAAGCGATCAACAACATTGCTTAAAACGCTAATCTAAGAGTTTTTCTAGTGAGGCAATGTCCTTCGCTTTGATGCCAGAAAACTTTCCCTATTTCAGAAAACTTTTCTAAGCCTCATTTAGGAATTTTATCAGATCGTTTTGCCGAATCTTTTGGAAGTATTTTTCCAGGAGAGAGGAGGTTTAGACGAAAGGCGCTGCCCTCAACTAAACAGACTGCAAAAGAAACAGATTACACCGCTCCTCTCTTACTTTTCAGTGGTTCTATCAGGTTCTGAACTAAACGCTTATCCGTTCTGCCTTTCTACTGTCCAATTAGGAATTCTCAATCTTCCTCTATAGTCTGTTGCTTCAATTGAGGTGAACCAACCCAGATTCCGGTTGTTTCGTAGAATTCTTGTCGTTGTTCTAAGTGATAACCGCCCAGTAATAGGGCTAGCCAGACTTCAATCAGGGGCATTTTTAGGGCTTGTTGCAGTTGCAGGAGCGGCAATGTTTCGAGATTTTGCTGTTGCATCCAGCAGGCGATCGCTTCTTGCCAGGTCGAGACATTTTCATCATGAGCAACGGATAGAGCCTGTTCTTTGGCTGATTCTTGATCCTGAATTTCTTCTAAAACCTCGATCATTTTTTTGCGATCGACAACTCCCGCCACAGAGTCATCTGGCGCAGCTTTCACTGGTTTTTTTCGAGGGGGTTTAACTTTGGGTTGAATCAGATCACCCACATCCAAAAATCGAGTTTGTTGAACCAATCCCGCTAATAAATCATCCTCCATCAGCGGCCCCTCATCGTTGTATCCCTCCTCCCAATCCCTTAGAAGTCGAGCAGCCCTCAACTGGCAAATCTCAGCTAAGCGGACAAACAGTTCTCCCGCCAGAAACAACTGTTCAAACGGCGGATACTGTACCAACCAGGGTTCCAATGCCTCCCAGAGTGCCATTAAATTCACTGACTCAGGATCAGCGGTTGCTTCTGCGATCGCCGCTTTGAGTGCGAGGGTGAATTGTTCTGTGTTGGTCGGCATGGGGGAAAGGGGAAAGGGGAAAGGGAGATTGATGGATCAATACTGTGAAGGGGACTAAGGCGATCGCAGAGAAAGATAGCGAAAACTCCAAGAATTCCCTACTCCCTACTCCCCACTCCCCATTCCCTACTCCCCACTCCCTACAAAACTCTGTCATTATAGTCAGTCTCGTTAATTCACTCAAAGTCCCTTCAACGGGCAGGGATCGATGGGGCAGGTGTGGGGGTCGAGGTAGATTTCGGGTTCAAATTTCTGCACGCCGTAGCGCTGTTGAAGAACCGTGAGGACTTCGCGGAGGTATTGGTTGACCTGGCTGTTGGTCATGCCGATGAGGTGGATGGGGGAGATGGCCTCTAGTTTGCGATCGCCCTGCCAGACTGCGATCGCTAGGGCATGGAGGGGAGCATCCTGGCGCTTTTGCTTGTAGAGATAGAGGAGGGCAACGGCAGGAACCTTGGGCAAGACAGGGATCGCAGGAGGTTCGAGGCTAGCGGCTTCTTGGGCGGCGGCTTGTTGTTGGACTTTGGCGATCGCTCGTTGTCCTTTGCGTTTTTGGTTGACATCGAGTCGGTGGCGGTAGTGGGAGCGGCGGCGATGGCAGGTCTTTTCATTCCAGCAGCCATCGCCCTGCTCACCGTGGAGTTGGCGGGCAGTTTCTACCTCGAGTTGGCAGCAAGCTAAGCATTTTGGGTCTATGGGTCGTCCCATTTTGGGAAGGGGGTGGGGAGTAGGGAGTAGGAGGGATGGGACTTATTTTAGGGTAAGGAGGTGGTGTAATTCATGGGGGGTGGTGGGAATTAGAGAATTATTTTAGTTGAACAGTGGTGGGGCGATCGCTTTTTTGAGTGGGTTGAGGAGAAAATGAGGCTGTTTTAAGTTGATACTGCTTGTGGCTGACTGTAATGCAGGGATAGAGAAGAGGTTTGGAGCGCTCTAGGGGTGGGTGGGCTTGTCTTTTCTCTTTGATGTCTGGGGGAACGGGGTTGGAGGGAGTGAAGTGATTCTTTTAGTGTAAGTGCTTGGTGTAATTGTCTGGTGTAAAGCATAGTGCCTTTTGAAATGGGGGTTGCCTGTGGGCGGTTCAGGGTGGGCTGACTCTAGAAGAAGCGTGGCTCGCTAGGGCGGCGGGTGAGCCGATGGCGGAGGAAGCCGATCATGTTGCGACTGAAGCGGAGGAGCAGGGAATCGGGTGGATGGATGATTACACTAAATTATTACACTAATATTTGTCGTTGTCTGGCAGGCTGATTCTACCTTGGCTCTAGCGAGGGAGGATGGTCTAGAGATACGACGATCGCGCGAAGGCTGTGCGGAAGCGCGGGATGCGCGTCAAGGTGAGTTCAAACTACTCCGTATAGACATCGCAAATGCTCCACCCGACTTAGGATTTGTAGGGATTTTTGGGGGTGGTAAGACAGATGTGATTTGGAGGGGGGTGCTGCGATCGCCACCCGAAAGGTTCAATCGATCGCTCATGATCACAGATTAGCGATCACTTCTACAGCCCTACTCAGGCCAACGATGCCGAAAATTTAGTGCTTCCTGTAGAAAGAAAGCAAACTGGAGAAGAGCGACTTCACCATGGGGGTTGCCCACTAGCTGTATGCCGATTGGCAAGCCATTTACTGTCCAGCTACAGGGAATAGATAACGCGGGTAGTCCAGTGAGAGAGATGTCGTAGGTGATAGTTAAGTAATCAATGATATTACGTAGTTTTATACCATTAATTTCCAAAACTTCTGACTGGATATTCAGCATCATGAATGGGGCACTACCACCCGCATAGATGTAATTGTTAATCAAATTACCATTGCTATCGACGATCGCCTCATTCGATTCCAATCCAATCCCCCAGCCGTGTAGCTGTAGTCGTGATTGCCCAAGCGATCGCCAATTTTTACTGCTTGCGAGTAATGCAATTCATTCAACATGTATTCCCTATAGCCGGGGGTGACAAAAAACTTGGGCTTATTCATGGTGTTCCTTGTTTTGATTTAGCTACTAATGTTCAGGATTCACTCGCCATGTCATCACAATGATTTCTGCAAGTATTAAGACGGCTAATAGCCGCGAAAACGTTTGTAAAATGACTTCCATGACAACTCAGGTTCGTTTTGGTGCAGCAGGCTTACTGGGCTGCGTCTAGCCAAATAGTGTTGCGTAGTCACAAGCGAAGGTCTTAAAACTGCGCGGCTCTCTACCAATTGCGTCCTGGATACCAGACGAAACCACTGCTGCCTCATTGCGTCGGTAGTGCGCGTAATCCTCAATCAGTCCGTCTGCTTGCCAAACTGGCATCCCAATGTTGAGCAGTTGATCGCGCATTGCTTCAGATGGAATATCGACGAATGCAATCTGACGATTGAGTGCAGCCGAGAGTTGTTCTGCCATCTCAGTATGAGTCAATGCCTGGGGTCCCGTGAGGTTGTAAATCTTTCCCTCATGCCCTGTTTCTGTTAGAGCCACTACAGCAACTTCTGCAATATCGCGCACGTCTACCACGCTGACCTTTGCATTGGCGATCGCTGCATAAAAGGCGTTTTGGCTTGTGATCGTCGATCTAAAGCTTAGTAAGCCCTGCATAAAGAGGTTGGGACGCAGAAACGTGTACATCATTCCTGATGCTTGGATTGCCGCTTCGACGGCGGCATGGTAACGCAAAAAGCGCACGGGCGAATGGGCATCGGCTGCAAATTGCGATAGTTTGACGATATGCTTGACACTACTCTGACGTGCCGCATCAACGAACGCAAGTTGTTGCGCTTCTGCGTGTTCTGTAGAGTTTGTTAAAAGAAAGGCACTGTCCACTTCAGTCAGCGCCTCCAACAGCGTCTCAGGGTGATCAAAGTTCCCCTCCACCACTTCAACATTCGGGAGTGCAATCTCCTTTGCTCGATCAGGGTTACGAACCATTGCGCGGACTGGCACGTTCTGCGCTGCAAGTCGCTTGACAATCTCTGTACCGTTGCTCCCAGTTGCGCCAGTGACTAAAATCTTCCGGTTCATTGGAAACCTCCTGATAAGTGTGTTGTAGTTAAGCTTTAAAGTTTTGTGGGCAGTGCCCAGGTAGCTCAGACAATTATTTAGAGATGGGAAAATTATCTTTTTTGTGGGGTAAAAGATGAGCAGCAGAATCAAAATAGAAGAGGTGATGCCCTTTATTCGCAATGACGATTGCAACATGAAGCCCTAACATTCCCCATACCAGTAATACCGCGAGAGACAATCCTGCTTGTGCCCATATCAAGGCAAGGTAGAATGCCGAATCTCTCTCCAGTTGAATTTGGTTCGACAGTCTAGGAACTGCTGACAGAAACAACGGAAAATAAAGTGCTAGCGATCGCACAAGAAAATGGATTGGTAAGGTTTTGTCTGTTCCACTAGAGATGAGTTGAAATCTCAAAGTTCTTGTACCCGGTGTTTTCCCTTTCCATAGCAGCGGCACAAGACAGAAAATCCCTAGAAAACCTATCAAGGTATAGAGCCACTCCGGAATCCAGTTCGCTGCAAAAGGAGCTACTAATATCCAACTTGCTTTAATCAGAAGGTAGTCTATCGCCACTGCAAGTAGTTGAACGACTGGCGATACAATTGCTCGTTTAAGCATTTGCTCTTTTTTGGCAAGCAAGCTCTGTTGAGATGGAAACAAGAGCAGAATAACTGGAGCAATAGCAAAACCTAACAAAGCGCCTGTACTGTTCAAGAGCAAATCATTAACGTCAAAGATTCGATAGGGACAGGTATATAACCCATATAATCCGGTGAGTTGCGTCACTTCATAAAACAGTGAAAGCGCAAAACTCAAGCTGAATGCTCGTCTCCAAGAGTACTTTTCTTGAAAGAAGTAGCGCAAATATACCCCAAATGGAAGCAACAACAAGAAATTAAACATGACTTGCAGAAATGCGGGTTCTGCAAGCACCTGCACGTAAGTTGATGGTCGGTACCAAACAGTTCCGGTTTCTCGCAATATGTCCCACACAAAAGAGAATGGCACTAAAGAATAATAGACAGTGCCAGGAGTTTGCAGCGCGCAGGTATCTCTCACCGCTGGTACTGGCAGCACCACGAGAAAGAAGGCACACAGCATATAGAACACAAAGGAATAGAAAATGAGTGAGAGCCGCCAACTCAAGAACCCGTACTTCCTGTAGTGATAGATCAACCAGGGAAGCGTCAGCATCAATCCGAGCAGCGGAAACAGAATCAATGCAGTAACCAATGAAATTCTGTATGTGGACATATCATGTACCTTGAATGCTGATCTATCAAACCAATCGATAGAAATGAGGTTGCCAGGGCATCGCTCACCATTTTGTAAAACCCTTCACAATGAGGTTTTGTAGGCAGTACTCACCCTACTGGCTACAACAACCATTGGGTCAGCGGATGAACCAGGTAGCGGAGCGAGAACGCCTCCCAGATCGCGCCAACGATGAACAGTGGGAGCGTGGACAAACTCAGCCAACCGAGCTGTTGCAGCCCACGGACATAACCCTGACGATGGTTCCGAGTCCCGATGGTTGCGGGGCGAACCCAAGACCGACCAAGGATGTATGCGCCAAACATCAGGAGGGCGTAAGCTTGGAATTCGATGAGTATTGTCAGCGAGTGCGGGATCAGTGCCACCGCCATAATCTTGGTAGTCGGAGCCATAACTAAACCGAGAGTGAACGTCTTATACGCAAATAGGGCGATGCCAGCGAAGGGAATGATCAGCGAAGGGAGCACGATCCACAGCGCACCGGTCATGACGTTGACTCCCAGGATAGTCAGTGAGAACAGCCAGGGGTTATTGAATAGCGATCGGACAAGATCCGCCGTTCCGTTGTCTTCCTGGATGGCTACCTGAGTTGCGTTCAGGTTGGGGAAGACCATCGCCGCTACCAACCCGGTGATGACTAAGCCATACACAATGGCGTTGATAGTGAGGTAGGCGCGAAAATTAGTGCGAATGATCTGAAAGGGTTTGCGAAGAAACCGCCGAAGCGGGTGTTTGGCACTGGGAGTCAGTGGTGGTTGTGGAGACTGGTCTTTGGTGGCGATCGTTTTGCGTGACATGTTTTAGCTCCGATATTTGGTGATGGATACAGTGATGCTTGCCAGCAAAAAGCTTAGACAAATCTTGCCAGCAAAAGGCTAAGAGCAAAGGAAAAGGCATGAACGCTGATATGGGCTAACATTGCAGCCTCTAGCGAGTATTGCCAAAAGAGCCAACCAAAAGCAATGCCAGCAATCCCATTCAGTAACAACGCCCGGATAATCACAAGCGGAGTGAGGGGAACGATCGCGGCAGTCGCTGGCAGGTGTAGTAGTCCAAACACCAACGCGGCTAGAACGATCGCACCTTGGTATATTCCTTGGCTTGGCAACGTAATGCCTTGTTTCAACACCTTCCACGCGATCCAAACAAGCAGCGACATTAAGCCCCAGCGCATCAGAATTTCCTCAGTGATGCCGCCATAAAGCATTGCAGTCAGTAAACTCAGCCCATTCGGTTCTGTGTGATTGGATGCCTGTAGCGCTTCAGGTAGAGCAGGTTTCATGAACCGATCGAGCAACAGGACAATAATCGTCGTCGCTGCACCCAAACCCAAGCTCCATTTCAACTCAATGACAGAAAATGGAATCTTAGGGATATGGAATACCCAGTAGTCAATCAAATGTGAGCGTAATCCAACGCGATAGGCACAGCCAATTCCGATTAGAATGCTAATTGCCAGTAAAACCGTAAGCTGTAGTGCTTGCAGCAGCATTAAAACCCACAGTGGCGGAACTTTTGCCAGGACTTCTGGAGACAGTTTCGCTAACTGTCGCTCAACTAATGGAACCGACGTAATCGCAGACATCGCAATTCCTGCAATGCCCAACACAAATAGAATCCCAAATTGTTTCAAAACTGCCATTGATTTAATCTCTAGAAACATCAGAATACTGGGTAGACATAGTGCCAAGATGAAGAATGACAACTGGTGACTAACGCCACTTTATCTTGCAGTATCATTGTGCTTCTCCTAGCATTAATTTCGTTGCATTGATCTGAAGCGTACTAAGTTCCAATGCTTGATTTCTTTCAGATTCCTATGGTGAAGAGCAAGTTCGTTTCAGTATCATCCGATTTAGCTATCAATGTTCAGAATTCAAACGCCATGTAATTACAATCATTTCTGTAAACAGTAAGATAACGGTTAGCAGCGAAAACGCTCTTAAAATGCCTGCTGTTGACCAGTTCTGACTCTGAACCTCCCAGATCATCCAGACAAGGTAGAATCCAATCCCTAACCGGGGTAGAATGACCAATGAATTGCGGCGGCGAAAGCGACGGAGCATCCTCTCACGCCAAAATGGAAAGGTGCTGAGGAAACAGAGGACGTAGGATGCTACTGCACTGTTGAACAGGACGGGTTGAACACCCGAAGGCAGGTTTGAGGAGTATCCGAACGCGATCGCGGTTAGACAAACTCCTAGCGCGAGATACAGGAAAGTAAACAAGGTAAATCGTTTCATTCTTCCTCCTGGAGCTTATTCTCGTACCAGACCCGCACACATTGAAAGGAATTGATTGTCACGCCTTCATTGATCATGACTGGGTAGAAGCCATTACTAACCGTCACTCCGTAGACATCATCACTTGCAGTAACGCGGGTTTCAATCCGCATCTTTGGTAGTCCGAGCGCCGCGACTCCTACCGGGGTTGATGACGCAGCAGCCATGGCAGGCAAATTCCGGTAACGATGCCGTAGCCTAGCCAACCTGACCCATAGCTCAATGCTGGCTGGAATGGTGCTGGCAGTAGCTCTGGGTGCAAAATGTACGCGACAGTCGAACTGGTCGCTCCTTGTAATGCACCTCCTAAAGCGCTGACTAGAATCCACCAATGCGCTTTATGGACAAATCGTCTCAAAATCGGAAACTGAGCTGCGCCAAAAATAGCCAGTACAATCGGCTGCTTGACCAAATTCATCCAAAAAACATACCATGCGCCCAACGTATTGAGGAATTGAATCAGCGGATCAAGGGTTACGTTAGGACTCACCAGCACTAGCCCCAAAGTCCATCCCAGTGTGCTAACCACTATCCACCAAAAGGCTTGAGGAATGGACTGGCGCAAAACGAGCCATTGGGCTGCGCCAATAAACAAACCTGTAAAAAATAGGGTTGCTACAAGCTCAAACCCTGACGCTTCCAGTGCTCCGACGATCGCCCCCGTGATTGTAGTAGCTAATGTCCACCAGAGCCACAGGCGCGGCGCGATCGCCAACTGACGTGTTTCATCTTGCTGCACCATAATGCTCGCCTCAGATCTGCACTTCAACTCTATATCTGCACTATTCGACCTAACCCGTGTGAGAGCGGTTGCGATAAACAGAACTATGAATCGAGCGATTCAGAAATTTGCAAGTTATCATTCCAACCACCTTGTACTGATGTCTCCACACGATCGCCAATTTTTACCGCTTGCGAGTCATGCAATTCATTCAACATACGTTCCCCATAACCGGAAGTGACAAAAAACTCGGGCTGATTCATGGTGTTCCTTGTTCTGATGTTCTGATTTAAACACTATTGTTCAGAATTCACTCGCCATGTAATCACAATGACTTCTGCAAATATTAAGACAACTAATAGCCGCGAAAACGCTCCTAAAATGGCTTCCATCGTCCAGTTTTGACTCTGAACCTCCCAAATCGTCACCACAATATTTACTCCAATTACCAACCAGGGTAGAATGACCGCTGAATTCCGTCTGCGATAGACGCGGAGCGTCGCCTCCCGCCAAAATGGGAAGGTACTGAAGAGACAAACAAGATAGGACGCTCCTGCACTAACGAACAAGCTGGTTTGAAGACCCGAAGGCAGGTTTGGGTATCCCAATGCGATCGCCGTCAGACAAACTCCCAGCGCGAGATATAGAAAAGTAAACCAGGTAAATCGTTTCATTTTTCCTCCTAGGATATGGGTCAGCGGTCTTCCGTTGGCAGCGTGAAGCTTGGGGTACTGGGGGACAACTGCTCCGTGTACGCCTGCCGATAGATGTCCAGCCACGGCGCGCGATCGCCAGGGATAACAGTGTCGTTGGCTGGGTCGTCCAGGGCAAGCTTGAGCCGAGCGTCGCTGACGGTGATTCTTTCAGACGACGGTGTATCAATCCAGTCGTTGTCGGGAGCCAGAGAGGGCTGAATGGTGCCAATCTCGACGGTCAACGCATGACCAGCCTTCAGCGTCCAGTCGGTTGATCTGAGGTCGAAACTGGTCGTGCCGGGTTTCACCACCGCTACCTGCCGATTGAACGCAACAGCGCTGCCGTCTGGGGCAACGTCGTATAGTTCAACCATGACGTTGCCGTAGCCCTCGCTCTCAAGCGATACCCGTGGCGTGCCCGTGATCCGAATCGGCTGCCCAAGTGGCTCAGACCAGACGAAGAAGCGGTTGGGAGCATCGGCGGCGGGGGCGGCGGGCAGTCCGTCGTCCAGGTATGACCCGCCGCCGAGCGTGATGGTGGCAGAGTACTCCACGATCGGCCAGGTGTCCTGGGTGCGCCAGGCACCGCTGCTGTCCTGCACAACGTAGGCTGGGTAGTCCACGGTCGGTTCGATGCCCTTGAGGTGCTGGTCGTAGAAGGACATCACCTCGTCGAACCAGCCTTCACGGCCCATTTCCAGTTTTCCATCGGCAGTGCGATCGTTGCCCCGATAATGCTCCCAAGGGCCGAGCCAGCCGCGCTTCGGTCCCTGGTGGTTGGCGAGGAACTCCTTCACCGCCTCGGCTTCGGCCTTCCACTCGAGGAAACCCTGCGTGAACAATAGCGGAGTGTCGGTGCCCTTGGCGCGCTCTGCCAGGTTACGGAACTGCCAGAACTCCGAGTCCGGGTCAGCGTCCTGGTAGCCGAGCGAGTTCAACGGCAGGCACAGCGGGTTCATCTGCTCGTAGGCAGCATTGGTCCGGTAGCGCTCGTCATCGTCGGGCAGCTGCGGCAAGATAGCAATCTCGTTATAGGTGCGCGATATATCCACGATGGTCGAGCGGGGGACACCGTTCGACCAGACGCTGCGGTGCAAATCCCAGATCGGCTCCTGGGCGACGACGGCTTTGAGCGCGTCCTGGTCGAGGTTGTTGCCCACTAAACCGGTGATGGCATCATAGGACATGCCATACATGCCGATGGCACCCGTAGACCAGGGCTGGCTCGCGGCCCAGTCGATCGCGGTCTTCACGTCGGTCTGCTCACCGGGACCCATGAAGTCTAGACATCCGGTAGAGCCGCCGAAGCCGCGCAGGTCGACCATCACCAGGGCATAGCCCCGGTTGAATAGATCGGTGCCTTCGATCAGGTCGTTGAAGCGGTTGGAGGGGCCGGTGTGCGCGTGGTTTTCCAGTGCCTGTTGACCGGAGTGCCCGAAGTACGCTCCGACCGACAGGATCACCGGCACCTGCTCGCCTGCGGACAGTCCTTCGGGCAACAGAACGTCGGCGTGCAGTTCAACGTCGGAGCCGTCCGAGGACGGAAAGTAGTGCTGAGTCCATGCCGCGCCTTGGGGAACGCGATCGTTCTCGGCGTGCGTGACCGCTTTGTCGGCGGTGGCAACCGCAGCAGTCGCGATCGCCTCTGGCGTGGGTGGCTGCACGGCTGTGGGCTGCTGCGCCTCCGCCGGAACGGTCTCTGGCGCGGGCTGCTGCGCGACTGCGAACTGTCCACAGACACTGAGGATAAGCCCCATTGCCCCAGTCATTAGCAATTTGCGGACGTAAGTTTTGCGGGTGTGCAAGGATCTCCTCCTAGCAGAAACCGTTGCCCCTGCGTCGTGCGTGGGTCGGTCAGGCACGTCTTTCACTTCTGTTCCGATTCCCTGATGTCTTTTGATTGCTTTGAATTTCATGAATTTCATCTTTGTCTCCTCGACTCGTGCGTGTAGGCGGCACTTGGCTCGGGCGGTTCGTTACCGTTACGACTGGTTTCAGGGTTCAACAGGATCACCGATGACTCCACCTGTGGCTACGCGAACGGCTTGAACCATTCGTCCGATCGGGTTGCCGAGCGAGGCGCGATCGGCTCCCGCCATCAGGGCGGCACAGACATCTTCACTGATGACGCGCACGGCTGCGGTAGTCGTCGCCGCGTGCAGCCGTACTTCGAGATCGTCGGTCGGTCGGCGCAGGCGGTCTGCAATGATCTCGACCAGTTCGCGCTCAATGCGATCATTAGTCATAAGCAAAGTTGCGCGTAGATCCGGCTCTTTTTCGCTCAGCACGGTCATCTTGATCACGGCATCGTCATAGGCTCGCTGTGCGGGATCTTTGGGTCGGTTCGTCGCCCACTCGACGAGGTGATCTTCGAGGGAAACCTGTCGAGACCAGCGGCGCAACACCGCTACAAACTCCTCGACATCCTGCGCCAGGACAGGCTCAGCACAGCTTTCCTTGTTACGGAAATACCGCCAGAGGGTACGCACCGAGATCCCAACTGCGGCTGCGATTTGCTCACCGCTCGTGGCGGCGACACCCTGTTCCCAGAACAAACGCGCTGCCTCCCGCGAAATCTCCAGACGTATCCGCTGTTGCCGTTGCTCACTCATCCCCCCTGATTTGCGATCGTCTGATTTGCGATCGCCCGATTTGCGATCGCTCGTCGTGTCACCATCACTCCTCATGTCCGTCTTTCTTATCATGTATGTCATTAAATGTCATTTTGTCACTTAATGACATACTTCGTAAGAGGTATCTTTGCCGATCGTGTTATTGAACTTAGGACTGATGCTTCTGTTGAAAACTAATCGCAAGATTTCGATAGCGACGCAAGAATTAGATCTGCGCCTGGTCAAAGCGACGTTCATTTCTGAATGTGTTTACTGATTCACACTGCTGATATGTTGAGGTGTATAGCGATTGTCCGAACTATTGTTCCAACACGACAGTATTAAAAATCTTGTCGTGCCATGTTTCCTTTTGTTTATCCACAAAAAACCAGAGATAGCCTAATCCAAAGATTAGACCACTCAGGAAGTACCCCAACGAGCCGCGCAGACCAGCCATCAAAAAAGACAATGGATGTCCATCGAGTTTAACGACTCTGGTATTCATTACTCCCATGCCAATTGATCGCTCTCGCCGACTCCAAAGGTAACCAAAATACAAAAAGTGCCCAAATACGGAAGCGATCGAAAACCCAATCACACTCGGAGTCACAATTAAATCTGGTACAGGTATCCCGCTATTACTGTAAGCTCCGATGACCGCTCCAATGGCAACCGCTGCTAGTGAATAGATAATTGAGAGAATGGCTTGATCAATCAACCATGCAGCAGACCGTTGTAAGAAGTTCGCCTTATTATTCATTATGATCAACTCCTTTGATCCATTTGCTTACGGTTTTACGAACTAATGAGATCACCGACGATCCTCCCGATCGCTCTGGAAAACGAGTTCGGATGCCTTGTCGTGTTTGAACACTTTGTAGGCGATCGCCAGAAACACGGGTATTGCAACCAGCACCGCTAGCGCCCCGTAAGTCGTGTGATACTCGCTGATTGTGAATAGAGCTGGTGAGGGCAAGGCACTTCCAGTGATGTTGAACAGGAGTACCCCGCCGATGTTGTTCGCGAAGTGTATGCCGATGGCGAGTTCAGTGGTTCCGTCAATCAACGAGACCACAGTCCACACCAGACCCGGAACAAAGAAGGAGTTGGAAAAGATCGTGAGCCAGCCACCCGCGCGTGCCTCCGGGTTAAGGAGGTGCGGCAGGGTGAATATCAGGGCTGAGGCGATCGCCAGAAAAACGCGGTTGCTCCAGATGAGGCTCGCACCCTGCACAACGTATCCGCGAAAGAAAAGCTCCTCGGTGGTGATTTGGATCGTGGTAAGAACCAGACCGGACTCTGAACTGGTTCTATGCAAAGCCATACCCATGCAGTCGTGTTTTCTCTGAGTCCTATTTACTTGAACCATCTTCACTACTTCAATGCGGCTGTTGCTTCAATCTCAACTAACGTTTCTGGAGAAGCGAGTGAGGCAACACCGATACCCGTCAGCGCTGGGCGCGACTCTCCCAGATATTGCGTTAGAATCGGCGCAATATCCTTGAGGAAATTTCCAAGTTCACCCCGAATGTAGATGCGAACGCTAAGCAGATTCTCGATCGAGCTTCCTGCTGCATCTAGGACGATGGTTAGATTCGTCAGCGCCTTTGAGAGCTGCCCCTCGACGGTATGGGATGAAACCTGGTAGTTCATGTCCCAGTCCACTTGACCTGAAATGTAAACGGTGCCCGTTTTAGTATCGACAACAGCGTGGGACAACCCGTGCGGTCTGCCATCGTAGCGTCCTGGGGGATTGATCAGTTGCTTTCTCATTGTGTCCTAAGCCTTTTGAGGTGAGTATGAATATAGTCGAGTACTTGCAGGCAAAAGTTAGCCAGCAGAACTAGATAGCTCATTAGCAATCGCAAACAAGTTAGATGTATAGCCGTAACCATGCTGGTTAGGACAAGAGGGGGGTGGGGCAGTGCCCCCACGCAGGGGTTCCCCCCCGGCACCCCGTCCTAATCCCCGTGAATACGGCTATAAATTGGAAGTAGGGATCTGGTAGCTCAATACCTTGCAGCAATTATGGTTGCCATCAACTCTGGCATTTTCCAACGTCCGGTATAGCGAATGTTGTTGATAAATAGGGCTGGAGCAGTTGTTACTCCACTACGTATTCCCCCTTCGATATCTTCATTGATGCGATCGAGATGCACGTGTTTAGACAAGTTTTTGAGAAACTGAGGAATATCAAGCCTTAAATCATTGGCGTACTCTATCAAGTAACCGTTCTCTAACTTCTGTTGATGAACAAATAAAGTATCGTGCATTAACCAAAACTGTCCCTGGGCAGCGGCAGCTTCGGCAGCTTCGGCAGCCCGTTGAGCATGAGGATGAATGTGTACCTGCGGAAAGTGACGGAAGATCAAACATAAATCATCCTTTCTAAACGAATCACTCAGATCTCGTTTGATCCCTTGAATCAACTTGTAAACGTTTGCACTTTTAGGGCATTGATAGTCTCCATATATCACTAGTACTACCCTGGCACTCAGCACACCTTGCATCCAATCTTGGGTTGAAGGCGGGACAAGTAAAGAACTGTGGCTACGATCGTCATTCATCCTTCTACATTTGCAGCAAGCATAGAACCTTGCAATTGACTTGCTCGATCCATTGACTGCATCTCGATTTGCATACATTCAATATAGGAAATCACCTTCAAGCTGTCGTCTATAGCGAGTTAAAAGTTTTACAGTAGAAATTGATAGAGTAACCTTTCCATCGCAAAGTAGAAGACTGGTTATAACTTAAGTTGGATTCACAACTTAATTGCACGGTCAATCCTATCCGTCTGACGTGATCGAGAACCGTTGCCTACATCGTCTGGCGGATCTGGCGGACAATCACTTCGTTGACATCGACATCATGCGGCTGAGATACAGCATACAGGACAGCTCTGGCGATCGCATCCGGGTTGAGTGCGTCTTTGCGGAGTTCTTTCAAGAAACCTTTTGCTGGCTCGTCCGTAATATCAGAGCCGAGTTCGGTCTCAACCACGCCGGGAGAGATAATGGTAACGCGAATCGTTTTTGACTCTTGCCGCAGTCCCTCGGAGATTGCCCAAACTGCATACTTTGTCGCGCAATAAACAGCAGCAGTGGGCGCTACCACATGAGCACCAATAGATGCCGTATTGATGATCTGTCCGCCACCTTGCGCTTCCATGATCGGCAGACCTGCTGCAATACCATTCAACACGCCCTGGATATTCACGTTAATCATGTTGTCCCATTCCTCGACCTTCAAGGCATTCATCGGCGATAAGGGCATCACGCCTGCATTGTTGAAGATGACATCGACGCGATCGAACTTGTCTTTCGCAAACCCAATGAACGCTTTCACATCTTCTCGATCGGTGACATCTACGGCTTTGAATTCTGCTGTACCGCCTGAGGCGTGGATCTCCTCAACAATCTTTTCGAGCTTTTCGGTGCGTCGTGCGCCCAAAAGCACCTTTGCACCGTTTCGAGCGAGTAACTTAGCTGTGGCTTCGCCAATCCCGCTACTGGCTCCAGTAATCGCAATGACTTTGTTCTCAATGTTTAACATCGTTGTTTTCCTTTCTGTTCGAGTTGAGTACTGTGAACTAAATATTGATTTCCATTTCCTGGATCATGAAGGTGAAATCCTTGTCCACAATTCTGTAAACTTGCTCATGTCTAGAAAAGCGATCGCTTCGATTACCTGGTCGTCTTTCATGCGGAAATACCACGTGTAGGTGTTCCGATACGCTCTGCCGTCTCTGGCGGTCGCCTCCCCGTCCCACAGCACGATCACCATATCGCCATCCGCCCA
>JALOOP010000466.1 GCA_025454315.1 Oculatellaceae cyanobacterium Prado106 | reverse complement strand
CCCTCCACCTGGACACTTCCACAACTTCTCCAACAGAGTTCAACAGGGTCAAATCTGCGTTGGCTTGTGGGTAAGAAAGATGGGAATGAAGCTGACTGCGCGTTGAGAGTTTGATGCAGAGAAAATCAGCGCGATCGCCACCCCCAATCGTGTTTTTGAGAACTTGTGGGATGTTGCGAATGGATATAGGTGTGGCCTGACTGCGATTGTTTCCAAAATCTTCTGTCATTTTAACGTTTAGGGATGGGTTGAAGCAGGCAACGTAGCCCCTGTTAGAAAGCATTCACTCATATCTGTCGCTTCAAGAGTGGCATCATACAAATTGGCTTCACAGAGGTTGGTGTCGCACAAATCAGCGCCTCGAAGATCAGCCCCACGCAAACTGGCTTTCCAGAGACTCGCCCCACAAAGTCGCGTTCCTTGAAGGTTGGCGTTTTGAAGGTCGGCTTCTGCTAAAGAAGCCATGTCCAGGTTCGCATCTTGTAAATTGGCTCTCATTAAGGATGCTCCACTCAGATCGGCTTCGATTAAATTGGCCTCGCTCAGATTCGCCTGATTCAAATTCGCACTACTCAAAACGGATTCAAATAAACTGGCTCCGGCTAAATTTGAGCTACGGAGATTGGCTCCATTCAAGTTTGCACCGCTGAGTGTTGCCCCGCGCAGATTGGCTCTCCGCAAATCGGCTCCACTCAAATCAATGCCACTCAAATAGGCTCCTTGAAGATTGATATCTGCTAAAGAAGCATCCTTGAAATTTCGTTTTCCAATTGCAAATTGACGCAATAGTTCTTGTGAATCGATCCGCATAATCGCCTCCCCTTGGATGACAGTTTGTTTTGCTGATACTACAACTATCATTCTCACTTGAGGAACTTGTGAGGAACAGGGCATGAGGGCTAGAGCAGGGTCTAGATGGCTCAACTCACAAGTTCTTCAAATTTCGATTTTACTGTAGATAGTAGTTAAGTTATGGCCTGTAAACCTTGAAGATAGGAAGGCTGAATATGCCAAGTGCCAACGATCCGAATCGTCGCTCAGAAGGATCAGAATCGAGTGGAATTAGCAGCATTCTGATCTGGCTTATGCTGTTGATGCTCCTGAATCTGATTTTTCTACGGACACCACGGGCGACCGTAAAACCCTATAGTGAGTTTATTCATCAGGTCGAATCAGGGCAGGTGGCAAAGGTAACGGTTAACACTGACCAAATTCGCTATGAGTTGAAACCTGCACCCAATCTGGGCAAAGATGCCAAAGTACCGATCTTTGTCACGACCCCGATCGCCAACGACAGCGAACTCCCCCAACTTTTACGTTCCCATAAAGTCGAATATTCTGCTACTCCACGCAATGGCTGGTCGGAGGTTGGCGCTTTTTTCGGATGGCTGGTGATGCCGTTCCTCATCTTTTGGCTGTTGTCGAAGTTTTTACGACAAGCCCAAGGAGGAGCCGGAATCCTGTCAATGGATCGGAGTCGAGCCAGGGTGTATGCTCAGGGAAGTACGGGAGTGACTTTTGCCAATGTGGCAGGAGTTGATGAAGCCAAGGCCGAGCTAAAAGAGATTGTCGATTTTCTACAACATGCAGATAAATATGTCCGCTTGGGCGCAAAGATTCCCAAGGGTGTTTTGTTAGTGGGGCCACCGGGCACTGGCAAGACCTTGTTGGCAAAGGCGATCGCCGGAGAAGCCGGAGTTCCCTTTTTTAGTATTTCCGGTTCAGAATTCATTGAGCTATTTGTGGGAATTGGGGCAGCGCGGGTGCGAGACTTGTTTGATCAGGCCAAACGTCAGGCTCCCTGTATTGTATTCATTGACGAATTGGATGCCTTGGGCAAAACCCGAACGATTAATGCACCGCTTGGGAGCAACGATGAACGAGAGCAAACGCTCAATCAGCTGCTTTCCGAGATGGATGGCTTTGAATCCAATACCGGGGTGATTCTACTGGCCGCGACCAACCGCCCCGAAGTTTTAGATCCGGCACTCTTGCGTCCCGGTCGATTTGATCGGCAGATTATGGTCGATCGCCCCGATAAGATTGGACGAGAGGCAATTTTGTATGTCCATGCGATGAATGTGCGCCTCGCCAAAGATGTGGATTTAACCAAGCTGGCCGCCCGCACTCCTGGATTTGCCGGGGCAGACTTGGCAAACCTGGTCAATGAAGCCGCATTACTCGCTGCTCGTCATGATCGAGAAGCCGTCACAATGGCCGATTTTGAAGAAGCGATCGAACGAATTTTGACCGGGTTGGAAAAGAAATCGCGAGTGTTGAACGAGCTAGAAAAACGGACGGTTGCCTACCATGAAGTGGGTCATGCGATCGTAGCTCAGTTAATGCCGGGGGCTGGAACCATTGAGAAAATTTCAATTGTGCCTCGTGGTATGAGTGCCCTGGGATATACACTGCAACTACCTGAAGAAGATCGGTTTTTAATGGTCGAGGATGAGTTGCGGGGACGAATTGCCACACTGTTGGGGGGACGGGCGGCAGAGGAAATTGTGATGGGTAAGGTTTCAACGGGTGCCAGTGATGATATCCAGAAGGCAACCGATTTAGTTGATCGTCTGGTGACGCTCTATGGCATGAGCAAGCAGCTTGGTCCCATTGCCTTTGACCATACCCAACAGCAATTTTTGGGAGGCTGGAATAATGTTCGGCGTCCAATCAGTCCCAAAGTCGCTGAAGTGATTGATGCCGAAGTGAAACAAATTGTGAATGCCGCCCACCAAATGGCGTTACTCATCCTGACTCAGAACCGAGATTTAGTAGAAGAATTGGCTGTGCTGCTGCTGGATAAAGAAACTTTGGAAGGGCATGATTTGCGCGATCGCCTGAGCCAAGTTCAAGCCCCAGCGGGATTTGAGGAATGGTTGAGGTCAGGATTATCCGATGATAATAGGGTAGGCTTGAAAAATCTTTATTGTTAAGTTCAGGAGCAAGTTCTGCGTTAAACGAAGTCAAAACCAGTATTGAAGTCGGCGATCGCATCTCCCTGCACGATCGCGATCAATTCTCCGGTCGCTTGGCCTTTGTTCCAGAAGATGGCGGTACCGGGTGCGATCGTGGAGATCCCCAGGCTGTAGTCGGCAGCGATGCCTTTGAGTTGGAGGCGATCGTCTTGAGCCAGATTGAAATCTTTGACCAGGGCATAGTCGTCGATTCCGGCGGTTTCGCGGCGACGGTCATTGTAGAAGACCTGGGTCGCGTTGCCGAGGATGAAGCGATCGCCATTTCCCATGAGAAACGCATATCGTGGGTCGCCGAGATCGCCAAACAACTCATCCACTTCTCCCACCCCGGCAAGGCGAGCTTGTGGATTGACACCGATGATCTCGTCTGGCGCATCATCTCCATATACAATGTCGTTCCCACGACCACCAATTACCCTATCCTGACCTTCTCCACCATGAATGATGTCGTTGCCCTCTCCACCATTCATCCAATCGTCACCCTTCTCTGTATTGTAATAAGGTGGATCGAGTTCTCTCAACCCCAGGATATCATCGCCCTCGTTACCCCAAAGTTGGTCATTTCCATTGCCACCATTGATGCGATCGTTGCCCGCACCACCATACAGGCGATCGTCTCCAATGGCTTCATTGCCAGCGCGAAAACCGATGGTGCCGCCCAATGTGTCATTGCCTGCTTCTCCGTACAGGCGATCGTTCCCTTCATCATCTAAAAGGGCATCATTGCCAGCGCCACCCCAGTAGATATCATCCCCAGAATCTAAACCAATGGAATAAGGCATATAGCTGTAGTAGCGACCCATAATATCGTTGCCTTCGCCGCCGTAAAGCTGATCGTTGCCACTGCCACCGCTGAGGCGATCGTCTCCCGCTTCGCCAAAGAGGACATCATTGCCTGCGTCACTGCCATAGAGTCCGCCCCCCTGAGCTGTCTCGACAAATTCACCTAGAATGTCATTGCCCTCTCCGCCAAACTCATAATCGTTGCCATTGCCACCGCTGAGGCGATCGCCACCCTCTCCGCCATACAGCCAATCATCACCCTCCTCGTCATAATTCCCCTGGTAGGGCAACCCGCCGCCGTACACGTCAATGTCACCCAGGACATCATGGCCTGCTTTTCCCCAGAGCCAATCCTGACCGCTACCCCCATGGAGTGAGTCATTGCCTTCACCGCCGAGGAGGCGATCGTCACTGACTAGATTCGCCGCATTTTCCCCTGAACCGTAACCCAAGAGTAAATCATCTCCGTCAAAACCGAAGATACTATCGTTATAGTCGGTGGGGTTAGCATCACCATATAGAGTTTCACTCGCAGGTGTTCCGTAGATTCGATTCATCATGCACCTCTGCTGTCTTGATTGATAAATTTAAAGTTTGCTTTTCCATCTATCGACAAAGATTAGATGGTGTTTATGTTGCAGATAATTAAGCCTCAAAAGCCTCTGTAAATATGACTTTTAAGGATAGTTAGAGTATGAGTTAATGACCTTGCCAAGAATCGCAATAATGGTAAATTAGTCCTAAAATTTGAGGAACTTGTGAGGTTTTTCGTTGAAGATATTTTTAGCTTACTCGCAGGAAGCCCCACACCAAATCAAAGATTATGGTGTGGGGCTTCCTGCGAGTAAGCTAAATTATGATATGCAGGAAATTATTGAAACCTTCCACCTATTTGTAGGGAATGTTCTTCTTTTGAGTTCAATTTCAAATCGCTTTCGCAGGGCAGCGATCGCCGATTTCAAACAAGGTTTATGGTCAACGCCCGACAACTCAATCTCCTGGATGCCCAACAGCTTGCGATCTTCGATGTCCAAGCCATCCTCACCCGTCCTTACGAAGTCAATCTCTTTGCTGTTGCTCAACGCATTACGACCCAATTGCTCAGTAGACACAAGATCCACGCCAATCATCTTCGCACCTGGATGAACCAGGAATTCAACGGCACGGATGCAGATGGTGTGTGGAACTGGAAAGATGCCTATGAAGCCCAGGAAGTCGCGCTGGTGATGCTCTTAAAACTTAAGGGCAAAACGTATCCGTTCACGGGTTTTTCAGAAGAATTAAGGATCAATGGCACTGAAATAAGGGGGTAGAAAAAGGTTGCATATCTGACGACAATGGAGTTGACCTGAGACGTCTATCGAATTGGCCGATTTTCACGTCAAGCGATCTGGAACAGCAAAGAGATCGCGACTGAAGATTGAGAAAGGTTAAGCGTTCGACAGGTCACAAACGAAAACGCATTTGGCATACTTCTCCAAAAGTGATTTAGGAGAAACCAAATGCGCGGAAAACCAATAAAAGTCGAACAGATCCAAGTGTATATGAGAGCCAGAAAACAAGATCTAACGCAAGCTCAATCTGCCGAGATTGCAGGTATCTCCGAGCGCAGTGGTAGGCGGGTGGAAACGCAGACCCACCAGCCACAGCGGAAACCCAGAGGGCGAAAGCCAGACCCGTTATCTGCGGTGTGGCACTGCGACCTGCTCCCCCGACTGGAGGCCGACCCGCTGCTGGAACCGATGACACTGTATGAACACTTATTAGAGCAATATCCTGGGGAATATGAAGGCGTTTTGAGAACGCTGC
>JALOOP010000465.1 GCA_025454315.1 Oculatellaceae cyanobacterium Prado106 | reverse complement strand
CAACCAGAAGCTATAACAACCAGAAGCTATAACAACCAGAAGCTATAACAACCAGAAGCTATAACAACCAGAAGCTATAACAACCAGAAGCTATAACAAATTGATATCCGGTCGATGAATTAGATAAATTCTGAAATCTCTAGTCTGCTTACAACTTCGCTCCCAACCTCCAAAATCTAAAACCCCAACCCCAAAGCAGTCCCACTTCGCAAAATCAGAAATTTTAAAAAAGCGGTGCCAATGCTCGGATCAGGAGTCAAATGCGGAGGATTTTTACAAGAGGCTGGCTTGTTGCCTTCCGGAATGGGGTCTTCGTCCATAAACGTAAAAAACGGTAACATCATCCCAGATTCCTTGCTCGGTCTGAAGCTTCTCCAATTCGGCTGCAAACTCCCTTTTCGCTTGCGATAACTGTGTTAAGGAAAGGTTCAACAAAGGGTTGGGATGTTGTCCTAGAACCGGACTGGAACCGTTTCCTGTCCACATTCCTTGAGCTTGTTCTAACGGAATATAGCAACCATCCTCTTTTACCTGGATCTGAATTTGTTCAAATCTCGCTTGTTTTAATAAATCATGGCATTTCTCAACCGTTCCCGTTGGCTGATTAAACAGAAGTGAAACACCATACTTTTTCAATACCTTCTGAGCGACCACTCCCCCGACAAAAGCTGTTTCATCAAAGGCATGACACGCCAGTAAGCCTCCCGGTTTAAGTAATCGATGCCAAGCTTGGAGTGTTCCCGGTAGGTCAGACATCCAAATCAATGCGGATGAACAGAAGATGCAGTCAAAAGAACTTTCGGGGAACTCAAGGTTTTCCGCATCGGCAAGGTGAAACTCAATGTTTTCTAAACCCAGAACTTCAACTTTGCGTCTCGCCTGCTGCAACATGCCTGTTGAAATATCAACTCCTACGACTCGACCTTCAGCCCCCACGATCGCCCCTGCTGCGATCGCTACCATCCCCGTCCCCGTTGCCAAATCCAAAATCTGCTGCCCTCGACTCAATCCAGCCTCTTCTACCAACCGTCGGGCAATGCGAGGATGCCAGTTTCCATCATCGTAACGAGCGCTACGCTGGCTATAAAAGTCAGCAACCTGCTGCTTAGAATCATCCAGTTGAATCCGGTCACACATGGGCAGTTCTCAACGACTTAGGACGACTTGATGGCTGACTAAAATGGCTAACTAAAATATGGTCTAAACTGTTAAACATTGCTTTAACCTTGACAAAAATCAACATCCGCCCAAGAGGCCAGCACTCACCCACTCAGGAGGTTCGCCCGTGGTTACATCTATTCCCCAAACCGTTGCCCTACAAGATCGGCTGCTGGAGGCGATCGCTCCCTACAAAACCCAGGTTGATTACCTGGAAATCCGTCTAGAACAAAGCGAATCGGCCCTGATTTCCTACCGGGGGCCACAGTTGGATGCCGTCGATCGCAGCCTCTCTCTGGTAGGTGGCATTCGCGCCTGTCATCGGGGCGGCTGGAGCTTTGTTACCTTCAATGGGTTGGCGGATCTGAAAAACCGGATAGAAACCGCGATCGCCCAAGCCAAACTCGTCGGCCAAGAAACCACCCAACTGGCAGAAGTCGCCCCCATCCAGGACTATGTATCCGTCGAACTGGGCAAAGACCCCCGAGGGTTGACGCTGGATCAAAAGCGATCGCTCATCGAACAGTACAACCGCCTGCTCCTGGAGTTTGACCCGCGCATCCAGACGACCATGGTCAGCTACCGCGATCGCTTCGGCACCACCTATTTTGTCAATTCCCTCGGGTCTTGCATTGTCCAGGAACGGCTGGATATCAGCGGCGGCTTTGGTGTGATTGCTCGGGGCGAAGGTAATATTGTCCGTCAGGGCTTTGAGTCCGTCCATTCCCGCTCCGACTATGCCACCCTGGAGGGCATTGAAGCCCAGGTACAGAGTGCGGCAGAACGGGCGGTGGGGCAACTGGAGGCCAAGCCCGTGAAGGGGGGACAGTATACGGTGGTGCTTGATCCGTATCTGGCAGGCGTTTTTATTCATGAAGCGTTCGGCCATTTATCTGAGGCCGATTTTGTCTACGAAAATCCCCGAATGCAAGAACTCTTGGTGCTGGGTAAGCCGATCGCCATTCCCCAACTGAATGTGGTGGACGATGCCCTGCTGCCGGGACTTCCCGGTAGCCTCAAGTATGACGATGAAGGCGTTCCTGCCCAGCGCAAATATCTGATCAAAGACGGCATCCTCACCCAGCGTCTGCACAACCGCGAAACCGCAGGCAAACTTGGCGAAGCGCCCACGGGCAATGCTCGGGCGCTAAGCGCTCTGTATCCGCCCATTGTCCGGATGACCAATACAGGCATTGAAAGTGGCGATCGCACCTTCGAGGAAATGATTGGTGACATCGAAGAAGGCGTTTACGCGGTGCGGATGCTGGGCGGACAAACCAACGGCGAACTGTTTACCTTTGCGGCGGCGGAAGGCTTCATGATACGTAATGGGCAACTGGCCGAACCGGTCAGCGATGTCACCCTCAGCGGCAATGTCTTCCAAACGCTGAAGGATGTCGAGGCGATCGGCAATGATTCGGTCTACAAAAACGGCGGCTGTGGCAAAGGCGGTCAGTCGCCCCTGCCGGTGAGCGTCGGCGGCCCCCATGTCCGCATCCAGAATGTCGTGGTTGGAGGCCGCTAAGCCTTGCACTCGGCGATCGCCCGTTCCACCTACGATCTGTTGCCCCGTCATCCCCTGATCGTCTGTGCCAGCCTGGTGCAAAACCCCGCCAACCTGGGCGGACTCTGCCGCACCGCCGAGGCGTTTCGGCTGGAGGCACTGGTGCTGGCGGACTTGGCGATCGCCAAAACCACCCCGTTCAAAAATCTCTCAGCCTCGACTCACCGCTGGCAGCCTCTGCAAGCTTGTCCGGTCGATCGTCTCTCAGACTGGCTCATGGAACGTCAGCAGTTGGGCTATCAAGTGATTGCGCTCGATGCTAACCCGCAAGCAATCCCAATGGATCAATTTACATTTGCGCCTCAGACGGTTTTGCTGTTGGGGCAGGAACTCACCGGATTGCCCCAACCCTTGCTGGGTCAGTGCGATCGCATCGTCACCATCCCCCAATATGGCCTGGTAGAATCGCTCAATGTCCAAACGGCAGCCGCGATCGCCATGTATGAATATGTCAGGCAAAGACACAGAACGTGAAAAAATGTTTATCCTGAATGA
This sequence comes from Oculatellaceae cyanobacterium Prado106, assembly GCA_025454315.1. Taxonomy (GTDB): domain Bacteria; phylum Cyanobacteriota; class Cyanobacteriia; order Elainellales; family Elainellaceae; genus Prado106. The sequence goes on along the minus strand of JALOOP010000465.1, from coordinate 2,359 downwards.
TTGAAAATACTCCTCGCTACAGGTGCTATGCATCAGTTCAACTGGTTTGCTTCTGGTTTTCGGATTTTTCGGCCTCAAGGTTCTGATTCTCTGGGTTTCAGGGAAACAACCTGGTTGGGGTCGGGACGGAGGGTGGCGATCGCCCTCATCGCCCTCTGCCTCAGCTTTGGCCTCCTGCAAGAAAGTGCCCTGGCTCGTCCCTCTAACGCTGCTTCGCCCAATGCAACCGGGAATCCAGAGGCGGTCGATATTCAGCCCTACATTGACGGGGTACTCGATCGCATCTCAGAATTCACCCTCGACAATGGCATGAAGTTCATCGTCATGGAGCGCCACCAGGCTCCCATCATCTCCTTCATGACCTATGTCAACATCGGAGCCGCCTACGAAGCCGAGGGCAAAACCGGAGCCGCCCACTTCCTGGAGCATTTGGCCTTCAAGGGCACTCAAAAAATCGGCACCACCAACTACCAGGCCGAGAAACCTATTTTCGATCGCCTCGACACCCTCTTTGACCAAATCCAAGCCGCCAAAGCCGCAGGCAACACCGCCGAGGTTGCCCGTCTCCAGCCCCAGTTCGACAGCGCCCGTGCCGAAGCGGCCAAACTGGTTGAACAAAACAAATATGGCCAAATCGTCGAACAGGCAGGCGGTGTGGGACTCAACGCCACCACCTCCGCCGATGCCACCCGCTATTTCTACAGCTTCCCGGCCAACAAGCTAGAACTCTGGATGTCCCTGGAATCGGAGCGCTTCCTGGAACCCGTCTTCCGCGAATTCTACGAAGAAAAGGACGTGATCCTGGAAGAACGCCGGATGCGGACGGACAATTCCCCGATCGGCAAAATGATCGAAGAATTCCTCCAAACCGCCCTCCCCGGCCATCCCTACGGTCGCCCCGTAATTGGGTTCGCCGAAGATATCCAAAACCTCACCCGCCAAGATATCCAAGATTTCTTTGACAGCTACTACACGCCCGATCACATCGTCATGGCCGTCGTCGGCGATGTAGATCCCAAGCAAGTCCAAGAACTCGCCAAGGTCTACTTTGGCCGTTACAAAGCCCGCTCCAGCGCCCCCGAGGTCACCGCCACTCCCCCGGTTCAGACGGAGCCGCGTCTGGTCACCCTGGAACTGCCCTCCCAGCCCTGGTATATGGAAGGCTACCAGCGCCCCGCTCTCACCAATGAGGACAACACCATCTACTCCATGATCAGCAGCCTGCTGACGGATGGTCGTACCGCGCGCCTCTACAAATCCCTGGTCGAGGACAAGCAAATTGCCCTCAGTGTCAGCATTGCCCCCAGTTTTCCGGGCGATCGCTACTCCAACGTCATGCTGCTCTATGCCCTCACCGCCCCCAACCACACGGTCGATGAGGTCGCCGCCGCCCTCGATGCCGAGCTAACCCGCCTCAAAACCGAACCCGTCAGCGCGGCAGAACTCGATCGCATCAAAACCCAAGCCAGAGCCGGACTGCTGCGAACCCTCTCGTCGAACCAGGGCATGGCCAGCCTCCTCCCCGAGTACGAAGCCAAAACTGGAACCTGGCGCAACCTCTTCGATGAACTGAAGATGATCGAAGCGGTCACCGCTGCCGATGTTCAACGGGTCGCCCAATCCACCTTCCAGCCCAAAAATCTCACGGTGGGTAAGCTGCTATCGGCAAGCTAATGGTTTGGAGCAAATGCTGCTGAGTGAGTCAGATGCTTGGTTCAGAAACAGTTCTCCTCCAAGGTTTCGCGCCCCCCCGCCCCCAACTTTGGGGGAGCCGAGCTTTCCAGGAGGTTAACTAGGAGAGTTATCTAGGAACCATCTAGGAACCATTTAGGAGATTTCTAGGAGATTGCTAGGAACGACATGGAGCGATCGCCAATCCTCCCTCAAAGTCTCTCCCCAATTCCCCCTAGAGAATCCCCCAAATCACCGTAGGGTAGGCGCAGCACAGCGGATGCTATTGGCGAATTCCAAAAGTCCTGTAGCCGCCAGATTCAGCACTCAAGCACCTGAAATGGCTACGCTCCATGCCCACCCGCGAAGCCAAGTCCACAGCCCCTAAGTTTCTTCCCCCCACCCCCTACTCCCCACTCCCCACTCCCTACTCCCCACCCCCTACTCCCCACTCCCACCCATGATCTTCTCCATGCGCCGCTCTCTCAGACTCTTCATCCTCGGCCTTTCCGTCTGCTTCCTGGTGCTAGTCGGCTTTGGCCGATCGCCAGCCCTCGCCGTCACCCCCCGCCATTACACCGAACTCCAATTCCCCCCCGCCCCCGAAATCCGCGTCCCCGAGTACACCGAGTTTGAACTGAGCAACGGCCTCAAGGTTTACCTGATGGAAGACCATGAGTTGCCCCTG